>CAMWXA010000348.1 GCA_947178035.1 uncultured Lachnospiraceae bacterium
AATTTAATCTTAGATATTGGCATATTGTCCCTCAACATACTAATTGCAACTTGTTCTCTACCTTCTTCCCTGCCCTCTTCCCTGCCCTCTTCTCTGGCTTCTTCTTTTGATTCTTCAAGTTCTGATATCCATGCCATGTACTCGCGCCTCCATTCTTTGTTTTCCCTTGCTTTTTCCACTTCTTCATACAGTTTCTTTGTAAGGTCACTCTGGGTTAATTCCTCTTTTAAGAATTCAAAAAAAGCCTTAATTTCTTCTGTCAGCCCTTTCGTATCACCATATGGATTTACAAATACTTTTGTTGTTTCATCACCAAGTTCCAGATCCGGCATTTCCTTGCAGCGATTGGAAAAAGTATAGATTGGCAGGTTCTTCCCAAACGGATCGAACATACATATGAATATCACATAACTCTTCTTCAGGGAATTGTATCTCGCCCCCTTCTCTATAGAATTGAGGTCTATCATTCCTTGGTAATATCTTGAACGTTTGGGAAGATTTCGTTTTGCCGCAACCTGCATCTCAATATTGTATACGGCACCTTTGCTGTCCTCCACGTAAATATCGAGCCGCACGCTTTTGCCGTCGGGCGTAATATCCAGTACTTTTTCCTTGTCTGCAATCTCCACTTTCTTTATTTTAACACCAAGTATAAGTTCCAGCAGCTGCCGGCATAAATCCAGGTTATTTTCCAGAACCTTACAGAATACAAAATTATTCGTGAATGTCAGTTTATTGTAATCCATGTGCTGCTTCTCCCGTAAATCTCTAATTTTTCAGTTGTCAAATCATTATTAATTTTTATTGTATCGTTTTTAAAATCTACTGTCAATATTCCGTAGAATGGAATCTGCTATATTACATAATTTGGGTCCCTTTTCACACCCACCCACGCCAAAGTAGTGGGAATCATGCGCCAAATTGACAAAAGCTGGCGTGGGTGTGAAGTAACCATTAAAACTGAGCACTGGCAGCTTCAGCCAATTGTACGTTGATACTCAAAATTAGTTGTGATAAAATAAGTGTAATAAATTGATTTTGAGGAGAGACCAATACAGAGATGAAAGATATATTTGAACAAGTAGAGAAAAATATAGACAGTCTTGCTGCAAAGCATGTGGATTGGTCTGCATGTGCCTCAAAAGAGCAGCTGCAGGCGGCGAGAGCAGGAAAACTGAAACTGCAGCTTTTTGATAAGGATGTTCCCGATGAGTGGTTAGCGGATATCAAGGGGAAAAAGGTGCTTTGTTTAGCGGGAGCAGGTGGTTTGCAGGCTCCGCTTCTTGCATGTGCAGGTGCAAGTGTCACGGTTATTGATCTCTCAAGCAAGATGTTGGAACAGGACAAGAAAATTGCAGCGGATGAGAAGCTGCCGATCGAGATTGTAAAAGGGAATATGTGCGATTTATCAATGTTTGACAACGAATATTTTGATTACATCATCAATCCGCCCTCGCTCATGTATGTTCCCAAGCTGAGTGTTGTATTCAGGGAATGTTACCGCGTTCTCGCTAAAGGAGGGGGCTTTATTCTGATGGCTCCCAATCCGATTAATTATGTGTGCGACTATATTGACGATGAAAATGGCGGATACTACAAGGCGGTACATCGAATGCCTTTTTGTTCCATGGATTATGACGACTCGGGGTGGATTGAGTATGGGCACACGATGGAGGCATATTTGGGCGGTCTGATTGAATGCGGTTTTCTAATCAATGGATATGTTGAATGTCAGATGGAAGATATTACAGAGCTGTATTTTATGGCGAGAGCGATTAAGAATTGATGATTGCGGAAAGCAGAATGTGACCAGAAAATAACAGCGCCCGATCAAAGCACTCTGAATGCAGGAAGCGTAGTAATAAAATATGAATTGCAGCAGTCAAAATACAAAGTTCGATATTGACATCACTATCGCAGCAGGCAAATTTAGGAACTGGGATCGTTGAAGTGTCAGAACATATTTTTGAAAGGGATGGCTTTATATGAGAAATTTGATTCGATTAACCGACTTACAGCCGGGCGAAATATACGAAATATTCCATATCGCCGATGAACTTAATACTGGAAAATACAATGGATTCCTTGACGGAAAAAGTGTGATTCTGTTTTTCCCCATGACAAGTATCCGGACGCGGATTACTTTCGAGAAGGGAATTCATCTGTTAGGCGGTCAGCCGATCCTGTTCCCCTCTGATGCGCTGGACAAGAAATCGGGCACCGCCCGGTCGGAAGATTTAAGAGATGTCAGCGGCTATCTGAATAACTGGGCAGATGCGGTGATTGTGCGGCATAAGGATATTCATCTGGTAGAAAAGCTTGCCCGCTATTCCAAAGTTCCAGTTATCAATGCCATGACAGACACGAATCACCCCTGCGAAATTTTATCAGATTTGTATGCGCTCTCTAAAATCAGAACAAATTTTACAAAGGATAAGTATTTGTTCTGCGGAAAGTCTGGCAATATTGGTCTGGCCTGGAAAGAGGCGTCCGAAGTCATGGGATTTGAACTGTCACAGTGCTGCGGCGCCGGCTATGAGATGGATGACGTAACGATATACCATGACATCAGGACAGCAGTCAGGGGAAAGGACATTATCTGTACCGATTCCTTACCGGCTGATGCGTTAAACGATTTTAAGGACTGCCAGGTGACAAGAGAAGTGATGGACATGGCGAACAAAAATGCTGTCTTAAATCCATGTCCGCCGTTTTACCGCGGCGAAGAAGTCAGCGATGAGGTAATCTGCTCTGACTATTTTGTGGGATATGAATTTAAGAAAAGTTTATTGGCGGTTCAGCAGGCTGTAATCATCTGGTGTGCCAGACAGCTATAAAGCAAAATCACGCCGCATATGCGCCGATTCTATACAAAATATGGCGTTGTGCGGCATCCATACATGATTTTAACCATGGAAAAGTGAATGATTCATTCTAATTTGTCCAAGTTAGGAATTATCAAATGCAAAACACGAAAGGAATGAAAAAATGATTATTCTGATAACAGGTGCATCGCACACGGGAAAGACCGTGCTCGCCCAGAAACTGCTCGAGAAATATCACTATCCGTATCTGTCAATAGACCATCTGAAAATGGGGTTAATCCGCAGCGGAGAGACAAACCTTACTCCTTTGAGCAAGGACAATGAGTTAACAGATTACTTGTGGCCGATTGTTCGCGAAATGATTAAAACAGCCATAGAAAACAAGCAGAACCTCATTGTTGAGGGGTGTTATATCCCGTTTGACTGGGAAAAGGATTTTGCGGGAGAATATCTGGACAATATCAGATACTATTGCCTCATTATGAGCGGGCAATATATCAGAAATCATTTTGATGACATCAAAAGGTATGCAAGCACCATTGAAGACCGTTTGGATGACACATACTGCACCATGGAAAGCGTGTTGGAAGAGAATGCGCTAATCTTAGAGTGTGCGCAGAAATATCATGTAAACTATATTCTTATTGAGGATGCGTACGAGATAACCATTAATTTGTGAAAACAAAACGCCCTTTTCGGAATTACGGTTGCCTGATTTTTAGTATTGTTTCAAGGGCACTTGTTAATTATATAAAAACTGAACTAAAGATAAGCCATTTTCTGGCGCATTGTGATACTGAGAATATTGCTTCATATAATTTATGGAAAAAATTGGTATAAACAAAACGGGCGAGTGGGGGGATGGAGAAATAAATCTGCATCAGAAGATAGCTTAGAATACCAATATGAAATGTATTTATAGAGCGTATAATTTTGGGAGGATAGTTTATGGCAAATAGGATCATAAGAAGATGATGTGATATGAAAAATAGTATTGATTGTATTCAAACTCAGAGAGTGACTATAATTTAGCCCGAACGATTGAATGCAATCATTATTGCTTAAAGTGAGCTTGAAGGAGGGCTTATGATTCCAATAAAAATTGAAACTCTATTGGAGGGGCGTAAAGTAGAACAAAATAGAATAGAGTATAAAGAAGGCTTTAATCCATCAGATATTGTACATACAATATGTGCTTATGCCAATGATATTTCCGGGATGGATGGAGGATACCTTGTAACTTATTGGCACTCCGGCATCAATCCCGGTTTCCAAAGTCTTTTTGTGTTATATCCTTTGCAGGATAAATATGTATTGGTTCTTACGAATAGTGATAATGGACTGTCATTTGCTAAAGAAACGGCAAAAGCTTTTTTCGGAATAGATGGATATTGGGATATTAAAAGGTGACGTATCATCTATCCTTTTTTTCCTTATGTGCCGTAATAATCGTATAACTATACGCATTTACTGTTATAATACAATTATCTACATTTACATACCAATTTTTCCCGTTTCGTGTAATAACAGCATTCGCAGAATTGATTTCAGTTTTACACCAGTCAACCACATCATCTGTATCTAAAGACAGGTTTCTTTTAATACGTTCCATGCCTAATTCGGTTGTATGTAATTTATTTAAATTCTTTCGTAATTCATTCTCTGCATTCATTTTTAATTTTCCCTGTATTATATTATTAACTTCCGATTTTTGTGCCGCTAATAGAATACCACAATCACACTTATATTTCTATTGTATTTTCATTAAATATCTTCCTCCATAAGAAAAGTCTATCGTTATCTGACAGGTTTCATAAATCTCTTACGTTTTATACACGTATATTATCAGTAGCAGTAACACTAAAACGAACTGGACTTATTAAAAGTGTTTAAGGCAAAATAGAATGCTGTTCTGAACATATTTGGTCGCCAAATTCATGAGGAAACCATTGTAAATTTACAGTTTATTTGTTATGATATTAATGATATGA
>CAMWXA010000349.1 GCA_947178035.1 uncultured Lachnospiraceae bacterium
CGTATAGACAATCATCATTGCCAGCACCATAATTACCACTGCCAATATGATAACAATAGACAACGGGGAATTCTGCTCCAAAAACAGAAATGGCACACCTGCCAGTTCAAGGGCCACCGCCGCAGCAATCCAGAGCACAGAAACAGCATGATTATATCGTCTTGTGTCGCTGACATCCGGTCTTTTGACAAAGGTAAAAAAACCAACTGGTTCTTTTGATTTCCAGGTACTGATTCCAATCAACAGAAATATTGCTGCAACAATACTGCATATTGCAAATCCTATAACCATTTTGCCCTCCTCAAATCTGTTTCCCTCTGAAATATCTTTCTCGTAAAGTTAAAGTACTTTTTAATCAAATTCATCTTTATCCGCACTTTAAGTCAACTGTGCAGGATCTCTTATACCGTCAAAATACAAGGCTCACTATACCCGCCAATAAGAGCGTCGTGTGTAACAAAAATCATATTTTCTGTAGATGCCTGACATATCAGTATTCGATCAAATGGATCTTTATGTGGCTGGACATTTCTTTCCCGCTTTAAATCAGCCAGGGCATAGATATGATTTTCTTCTATTGACAACTTTTGAAAGCCTGACTGCACACAATATTCTGCAATCTGTTCCGCCGAAACTGACATTGCATCAGGGTGCGTTAGATGTTTTATTTCTACTTCCCACAAAGATATAATGCTATAATAAATCTCATTATTTTCATTTTCAATTAGCTTTCTTGCTTTTTCTGGTAATCTCAAATCATTGGAAAGTGCCCAAAGAAGAATGTGCGTGTCTAACAGAACTTTCATAATTCTCCTCCAAACATTTCCTCAATTTCTTTATCCCATACGTCAAACTCATCTGGAACTTGGAATTTTCCTTCTGCTACACCTATGCGTTTTGAGGGCGTTTTTTGAGGAATCAGGGTCATCTGCGCGACAGCTGTTCCATTCCTTGTCAAATAAATAATCTCTTCTTGTTTCGTTTCCAGCATATTCACTAGTCTTGATAAATCATCTGTCACATCTATCATATTCACCTGTGTCATACACAAACCTCCTCAATTACAAATCCCAATCATTCCGAACAATCTACGCCGTTTTCAGCAGCTGGGCAAGCCTAATTCTCCCCCCACTCCTCATCGTGCACAATCTCAATCTTTTTATCGCGTATCATCAAGTCCCTGACTGCCGATGCGGCTGTTTTTCCATGAAAAAGGACTTCGTGCACCTGCTCTATAATCGGAAGCTCGACGCCGTACTTCTCCGCCAGCCGCATCGCGGCCTTTGCTGAGAACACACCCTCGACGACCATCTTTACTTCCGCCATAGCCTCCTCCATCGTCTTTCCCTGTCCGATGAGGATTCCTGCACGCCTGTTGCGGCTGTGCATGCTCGCGCAGGTCACAATCAGATCGCCGATGCCCGACAACCCACAAAAGGTCTCAAATTTACCGCCCATCTCCATGCCAAGCCTTGCAATCTCCGTGATGCCGCGCGTGATGAGCGCCGCCTTTGTATTGTCGCCATAGCCAAGTCCGTCCGCGATGCCAGCCGCCAGCGCGACCACGTTTTTGAGTGCCGCACCAAGCTCAATCCCCAGCACATCAGGACTGGTATATACACGGAACACATCACTCATAAATACGTTCTGGATATATTCTGCTGTCTTTTTCGTCTTCGCACCTACCACGATCGTTGTAGGAATGCACTTTCCGACCTCCTCGGCGTGGGAAGGTCCTGACAAGACAGCCACATCAGCCTGCGACACCTCGTCCTCAATTACCTGCGAAAGTGTCATGAGTGTGGACTCCTCAATTCCCTTTGCCACATTCACAATAATCTGCCCTTCTGCCACATGCGCTTTCATACTGTGCGCTGTCGCCCTCGTAAAGGAAGAAGGAACTGCAAGCACCAGAATATCCTTCTCCTTTACAGCATCTGCAAGCTCCGTCGTAAACACAATACTGTCCGCAAGCTTCACCCCCGGAAGTTTATCCTTATGCTCATGCTCTCTGTTCAGCATGTCGATTTCATCCTTTAATGCGGACCACACGGTAACATCATGTCCATTGTTGTGCAGAAGCACCGACAATGCGATTCCCCAGCTTCCCGCCCCGATCATTCCTACCTTTGCCATAACCAATCTCCTTTCATACCCCTACATAAACCTTTAACATTTCCGCAGAAGAACGCCGCCCTTTGCGTCCCCCTACATAAACCTTTAACTTTTCCGCAGAAGAACGCTGCCCTTCGCGTTCTTCCAACATGAAGTCTTAGAATTTCTTAGTCTGCGTACTTTGCAGACTTAGAAATTCTCTTCATGTTATTCATGTTTTTTATTAAGATACGTCTTCCTTTCCTCCTTATGTATCAACCGCCTGATATTGGCCCGATGCCCCCAGAATGCAAGCAATGCCAACAGCGTTGTGATGAGGTAGAGCTCATTCAGCGCAGGCTGCTCCATTCCCCACAGTCCCATCTGCCCAAAGATAACCATCTCTGCAATCAGCACAATCTGAACCACAAGCGACCCCAGCGATACATAGTGTGTCGTAAAAAAGATTCCGAAAAAAGTGATAATCTGCGGAATGATCATATACGGATGGAAGAAAATCACAAGCCCGGCTGTACAGGCAATCCCCTTTCCTCCTTTAAATCCCAGATAAAAGGGAAAATTATGTCCCAGAATCGAACCTGCCGCCGCATAGATTGCAAGCAGATACAAAATGTCCCCATACTGCTGTTTAAACAAAAGCCTCACCACAGTCATTGCAAGCCCTGTCTTAATGATATCGCAGACCAGCACGACTGCCCCCGCTTTTTTTCCGAGGACACGCAGGGAGTTGGTCGTGCCTGCATTTCCGCTCCCATACTGTCTGATATCAATGCCGTGCAGCTTTCCATAGATGTACGCCGTCTGGAAACATCCAAAAATATAGCCGATTAATAAGCAAACTAAACGAATCATTTTTGTTATGTCCTTTCCTACTTAGGAACTTTGAAAAACACCTTAACCATACTGCCTGTCTGTTTTCTCAAAGTTTCTTATCTTCTTTCCGTTCCCTGATAATAAATTTCAGCGAGGTTCCCTTGAAGCCAAACGCCTCTCTTATTTTATTTTCAAGATATCTGGTATATGAAAAATGCATCAGTTCCTTGTCGTTTACAAATACCACAAACGTCGGCGGCTTTACGCCCACCTGTGTCGTGTAAAAAATCTTGAGCCGCTTTCCCTTGTCTGAGGGCGGCTGCTGAAGCGCCACCGCCTCTGTGACGATCTCATTGACAACACCTGTTGAAATGCGCAGGGACTGGTTCTCTATCACCATGTCAATCGTCTCAAAAAGCCTGTTCAGTCTCTGCCCTGTGACAGCGGAAATAAACACAATCTCCGCATAGAGCATAAAGGACAATGTATTGCGGACCTTCTCTGTAAAACGGTAAATCGTCTTGTCGTCCTTCTCGATGGCGTCCCACTTGTTGACCGCAATGATAATTCCTTTCCCCCTGTCATGTGCAATTCCCGCAATCTTGGCATCCTGTTCCGTGACACCCTCCACCGCGTCGATCACAAGCACCACCACATCGGCGCGCTCCACCGCGCTGACAGTACGGATAATCATAAATCGCTCCAGCTCTTCCTTGATCTTATTCTTCCTGCGCAGACCGGCTGTATCAATAAACACGTACTCCCTGTCATTGTACACAATCTCCGTGTCAATCGCATCTCTCGTCGTACCGGCGATATCCGACACGATCACGCGCTCCTCACCGGCAATTTTATTGATGATGGACGATTTCCCGACATTGGGTTTTCCGACAATGGCAATCCGCGGCCTGTCGTCCTCTTCCTCCGTCAGCGCATCCTCGTCAAACAGCGCCGTCACAGCATCAAGCATCTCACCGAGCCCGAGTTTGTTGACCGATGATATCGGATACGGCTCCCCGATACCGAGATTATAAAATTCATAGACATCCGCCTCCATCTTAGCAAAGCTGTCCACTTTATTCACCACAAGCACCACCGGTTTGTGACTCCTCCTGAGCATGTCAGCCACCTTTGAGTCCGCGTCCACAAGCCCCTGACGCACATCGACAAGGAAAATAATCACGTCCGCCGTGTCAATCGCAATCTGCGCCTGCTCGCGCATCTGCGACAGGATAATATCCTTGCTGTCCGGCTCGATACCGCCGGTATCAATCATCGTAAAATTCCAGTTCAGCCAGTTCACGTCCGCATAAATACGGTCTCTGGTGATGCCCGGCGTATCCTTCACAATCGAAATCTTGTCTCCTGCAAGCACATTAAAAAGCGTTGACTTTCCCACGTTTGGACGTCCCACAATCGCCACAATCGGTTTTTTCGTTCTCTTTTCCATCTTATTCTGTATCTCCATTTCTTTTCAAACATAACCTTACAATTTCCAAGCTGCCATGCAGTCTCAAATCCCTGCTCTCACATGATTATCGCATCGAGCAGATCCTGCCCGCTTGATTTTACAATATCTATCGGAACTTGTAAAGCTTTTTCGAGTTCTGCAAGCGTCATGTCGTCGAGAAATACAGTCTCACCGCTCTTTAAAATATTCTGCGGCAGCAGCAGCTTATCCCCCAGAGCCTGTCCCTTGAGCTGAGCCAGCAGATCCTGCCCCGTCAACAGCCCGGAAACGGTTATCATCTCCCCAAAAAAATCGTTTCTGATAGGATAAATGTGAATCGTCAGCTGCGGATACGCCTCCATGAGCTGCCCTGCCATATCAGCAATAAAGCGGCATGCGAGCTTTCCCGTCGCAATCGACAGTTCTC
>CAMWXA010000350.1 GCA_947178035.1 uncultured Lachnospiraceae bacterium
AGGCAACGTGCGGAATATAGAGATCTGCGATGTTGAGATGAACCGGGTGTGCTGTCCGCTGTTCATCTGCCTGAATAAGAGAAATAAATATGGTTTTGGGGATGACAGGGAGAGAAGGGCGTACGGTGCCATCGAGCATGTCAGAATTGAGCGGATAAATGCGCAGGCGGTTGAGGTTCCGGGAATGATTACCGGTTTTCGGGACACGGCGGAGGAAACTGTAGTGGAAGGCAGAGTGAAGGATATCCGCATCCAGGATTACTATGCGGAGTATCGGGATAACCGTGAGGAGCTTCATCCAGAGAAAACGGTGTATGAGAATGTGACGGATTATCCAGAGAACAATGCTTTTGGAGATGTTCCCGCATATGGACTGTATATCCGTCATGGAGAAAATGTCACAGTCGGGAACTGCCATGTAGTCCCCAGAAGCATGAACCAGAGGGAATGCATTGTGTGGGAGGATTAAATTACATTTTTAAAATTCAAGAAGGAGGTTTGGTATGTTTGTATATAATGAGGACTGCGGCATAACAAATTGTGAGCCGGGTGTTACGAGAAAAGTGATGGGATATAACGATGCCGTGATGCTGTGCGAGATTACATTCGAGACGGGGGCAAAGGGCAGTCCGCACACACATCCGCACACACAGGTCACATACATTGCGGAAGGAAAGTTTGCGTTTACAATCGGTGAGGAGACAAAGGTGGTCTCGAAGGGAGACTGTGTGCTGATGCCCCCGGATACGCTCCATGGAACAGTGTGCCTGGAGGCGGGGAAGCTGGTGGATGTCTTTTCGCCAAAAAGGGAAGCGTTTTTAAAATAGCATAGATTCGTATGGAAAGGCATGGTTCATTTTATGGAAGATTATATTTGTAATAATGTAGCTCCAAGAATTCGGGGAGATGGCGGATGGGTGGAGTTTGTTTCTTATGAGGATGGGCAGCTCACACTGATTTTCAGGGGAGAGTGCTCGAAGTGCATGATTTTGGACAGATGTATGGACTGGATTTGCCAGGAAGTAAAAAGGGACTTAAAGGAAGAAATTATTATTAAGCCCCTTCGCATCAAGCCCTTTTTCTGGGATAACTAAGGGAGGGAAATTATGGCTTTTGTAGAAGTAATCAGAAGAAGTATGAGACCGGAGGAGTGGACAGATCTGCGCTATGCGTGGGTTAAGAGGAGCCTGACTGGCAGGCAGCATGAGATCACAGACCTTGAGATCAGAGATGCCGTGCAGGTTGGGGAAAACGAATATGAGTTTCTGTCGGATTACAGGCCTCTGCGAAAAGGGGAGATGTATTTCACCCCGGACGGAACAGTATTTATTAGAGGGAAGGCGGCGATTCCTGAGGATTTTCGAAAAGGGGAAATCTGGTTTACACTTCACACGGCAGCGGAGATGATGGTAAAAATCAATGGCAGATATGCCGGTGGCATTGACCCGAACAGAGACCGGATTTTATTAAATCCCTGGCTGGAGGAGGGAAGCTATGGATTTACAATCGAGATTGAGGGGTACAACCGCTCCAAGCCGGATGATGAGAGAAATCCGGATTCGATGCATCTGAGAGGATGCAGACAGATTTTTGACGGGGCGTATGTATCAGTAATCAATCAGGATTTGCAGGATTTGTACTATGATTTGACACTGCTGCTCGACATAGCAAAATCTCCGCATTTTGACGAGGATTACCGCCAATTCCTGAACCGGGAGCTGGATCAGGCTTTGAATAAAATTGACTTTGATACCTTTGAGGGGGCAGGGGAAGCAGTAAAATATATAGAGGAGCATATATACCAAAACCAGGATTTCCACTCGAGTGGAAATGTTGCACTTGTAGGTCATTCCCACCTGGACATCGCCTATTATTGGAGACGGATTCATGTAGTGCAGAAAAATGCCAGAACGATTTTGATTCAGATGCGTCTTATGGATCAGTATCCGGAATTCAAATATGCCCACACCCAGCCGTACACCTACGAGCTTCTGGCAAAGTATTATCCAGAGCTTTTCGCGGAATTGAAGGAGAAAATTAAGGCGGGACAGTTTGAGCCAGTGGGTGCGATGTATGTGGAGCCGGACTGCAATGTGCCGAGTGCAGAGAGTTTGATTCGTCAGTGTCTGTATGGACAGCACTATTACAGGGAAGCCTTTGGCATCACAGTGGACAACGCCTGGCTGCCGGATGTGTTTGGAAACAGTTGGATTCTGCCCCAGATATTGAAAAAATCAGGTGTTGATTACTTTGTTTCCAACAAGATGTCCACATGGAACGACACAAACCGTTTCCCGCACAATCACTTCCTGTGGAAAGGAATTGACGGAAGCAAGGTGTACGCCTGCGTGCCGCCTACACACTTTATTACATGGAATATGCCCAGCCAGATTCAGGAGAATTGGGATGCCTACCAGGACAAGGAGACTGGCGGTCAGACATTGTCCATGTTTGGCTATGGGGACGGCGGAAGCGGTGTCACAGAGGAAATGCTGGAGTTGATGAAGCGGTTTGACAAGCTGAGCATCATGCCCAAAACAGAGCACATGAGGGCGGACGAATTTCTTCACCGCAATCTGAAGGACAATGAGCAGCTGGAAACGTGGGACGGAGAACTTTATCTGGAAATGCACAGAGGGACATTTACCACCAAATCAAATCTGAAAGCAGCCAATCGCCGTCTGGAGTTTAAACTGCGGAATGCGGAACTTTTGTGGACACTGCGGATGCGGGAAGGAAAGGATACTTCCAGGGATTATCCAAGGGAAGAATTGAGAGACTGTTACAAAAAGCTTTTGTTGAATCAGTTCCATGACATTCTGCCAGGAAGCCATATCAATCCTGTTTATCAGGATGCAATGCGCGATTATGAAGAGCTGGAGAGCCGCCTGGACGTGCTGATGGAAGAGGGGGGAGAGCGCTATTTTAATACCCTGAATCAAAAACGGGACGAAGTATCCTTTATTCCATGGGCGGAAGGTCCTGTTACAAGGAAGGGCATCAGGGGGTACTACGCGAATCCCGAGCTGGAAGCTCTCTCTGGAAAGGCACTTTGCTGGGATGGAGATACCGACACGTCATGGTTCCACACAGAGGGACTGCATGCAGAGAAACTGCATACAGAGAAACTGTATGTGGAAACACCAGTGTACAGAATTTGTTTTCATGAGGATGGCTCCATCGAAAGCTTGTTTGATAAGAGACTGGATAGGGAGTGGACAGATGGAAACTTTAATAAACTTCATCTGTACCAGGACACACCAGGCATGTATGATGCCTGGGATATTCTGCCAAACTACAAGGATGTGGAGTATGCCTTTACGGTGGAAGAAGGGATTCATCTCACCTATGGAGATGGAAGCGTGGCAGAGTTCACGGCCAGTTTAAAGACGCCAAAGGGAAAAAGCACATGGAAAATGATAGTGCGTCTGTTCAAGGATTCTCCTGCGATTGAGGTGGAACATCGTGTTGACTGGGATGAGAAACATAAGATGGTGAAAGCGGAATTTTCCTGCAATGTTCTGTCGAGAGAACTGGTGTGTGATACGAGTGCAGGCTATATCAGACGGGAAACGCATAAGAATACGAGCTGGCAGAAGGCACGATTTGAAGTGTGCCATCATAAGTGGTGTGATTTTGCCGAAAAAGGCGGCGGTGTTGCCATAATCAATGAGGGAAAGTACGGTGTGGGCGTGGAGGAAAAGGGCATGTCTTTGAGCCTTATGCGCTCGAATATCCGCCCGGATATTATGTCCGACATCGGTCATCACGCGTTCTGCTATGTGATTTTGCCTCATAGAGGGGATGCGGTGGAGGCCGAAATAAACCGCAAAGCATTTGCATATAATATTCCGCTGGTAAAAACGGAAATAGACTGCCCCAGGCTTGATTTCGGACCGCTGTATCTGCAGGCGGCGAAGCTGTCCGAGAACGGGGAATATGTGGTGTTCCGGCTGAGTGAACAGGACGGGCGCAGAGGGACTGTGAAGCTTCCTTATAGGGGGTATCTGATGAATATGCTGGAGGACGTGGAAGGGGAGGAACCGGTGGAAAGCATTTCCTATAAACCCTTTGAAATTCTGACAGTCGGAGTACCTGTGGGGGAGTACATGAAGGCATAGTTCGAAACTTATCGATTTTAATTGCATATAATATAGGAAGGTTTTTCAGGGCAGACGACTTTGGAAAACCTTCTTGTTATATTACAAAGCAGTTTACAGGTTTAACAGGATAAGTCGGACAGATGAGGCGAATCAAAGGTTGCTTGTTTTGGGAAATAACGGTATACTAAGGGTAACAATTGTTTTGCGGGAGAAGGGATAGGAATATGAATATGAGTTATCGTGATAGAAAGCCGCTGCCGGTCGGTGCGGATAATTTATAGAGGACAGGGAATCGTGTAGATGGAGGATAAGTATGCGCAGCGAGAAAGAGATGTATCAGTTACTGTTGGAGATAGCAAATGCGGATGACAGGATTCTGGCGGTATATATGAATGGTTCGCGGACAAATGTCAATGTGCCCAAAGACATTTTCCAGGATTATGATGTCGTGTATGTGGTGCGGGAGACGCGGCCTTTTATCGCGGATAAAGACTGGATTCGCAATTTCGGCAGTGTTTTGTATATGCAGTTACCAGATGAGAGTCCCGATGAACCAGGCGACAAGGAAAATCTATACGGCTGGCTGATGCAGTTTGACGACGGAAACAGAATTGACCTTCATGTGGAGTCTGTACTGCACGCAAAAGAGCATATTCATGACGATAAGCTTTGCCAGATCCTGCT
>CAMWXA010000351.1 GCA_947178035.1 uncultured Lachnospiraceae bacterium
CGGCTTCTCCCGGCTCGATTATTGCATATCTGATGATGGCGTCGAGGGACAGTATGGTCTCGGTGATTGTGGGGTTTGTGATTGCGACAGCAGTTTCCTTCGGAGTCGCATCGGTCATTATCCGCATGTCCAAGGGTAAGAGTCTCGAGGAGGCACAGGAGGAAGTGGCGAACAGGAAAGCGGAGGCAAAAGGCACGAATGGGAACACGGAGCCAGTGGCAGTCACAAAGGCGGAAGGTGTCAGAAAGGTTGTGTTTGCCTGTGATGCAGGAATGGGTTCCTCCGCGATGGGAGCGACGAAATTCAGGAACCGGATCAAGGCACAGAGACCAGACCTGACAGTAATCAACACATCGGTCGACACGATTCCGGCGGATTGCGACATCGCTGTTGTCCAGATTACATTGGTGGAGCGCGCAAGAAAGTCCGTACCGCAGGCACAGATCGTGACACTGCACAATTTCCTTGCAGATCCGGCGCTGGACGCACTGTACGAACAGCTGACACAGCAGCAGACGACCTTGCAAAAATCAGAGCCGATGGAAAACCCAACCGCAGAACAGAAAAAAGAGCCAGTGGAGAGCCAGGCCGCAGAACAGATAGCGGAGTCGACAGAAAACCAGCAGACAGAAAATGTGCAGGCAGTTCCACAAAGCACGGGCGGAAAACAAATCCTGGTAAGGGACGGCGTGAAACTGAACCAGAATCCGGTCTCCAAAGAGGAAGCGATACAGGCAGCAGGCGAGCTTCTGGCAAAACTGGGCTATGTCGACAGATCCTACGCCGACGCCATGCAGGAGCGCGAGAGACTGGTATCGACCTATATGGGGATGGGCGTTGCGATTCCGCACGGCACTTCACAGGCAAAGGACACTGTCAAAAAGACAGGAATTGTTCTGATGCAGTACCCGGAGGGCGTTGATTTCGGGGACGAGAAAGCGCAGTTAGTCTTTGGCATCGCAGGTATCGGTGATGAACATCTGGATTTATTGAGCAGGATTTGTGAAATGCTGGAAGATGAAGAGGTTTTGGAGACACTAAAGACGACAAACGATGTCGATTGGATTTTGGAGCGGTTGAATTAATAATAGAAGCAGGGCATTTGCAAAGGTATCTGGGTGGCAGATGCGGAATTTAAGTTAGGAGGTAATTTATAATGAAAGTAAAGGGCGTCAGACTTCACGGAGCACATGATATCAGACTGGAGGAATTTGAACTTCCTGAAATCAAGGACGATGAGATTTTGGTAAAAGTTGTGAGCGACAGTATCTGCATGTCGACATGGAAAATGGTACAGGCCGGAAAGGATCACAAGCGCGTGCCGGAAAATGTGGCAGAGCATCCAGTCATTATCGGCCATGAATTTACAGGTGATATCGTCAAGGTTGGTGCGAAGTGGAAAGATCAGTTTCATGAGGGAAAAAAGTTTGCACAGCAGCCTGCCATTCCGGGGCAGATGGAATCACCGGGGTACTCCTATGAATTCTTTGGAGGGGCAGCGACATACTGCATTTTCCCGAACGATGTGATTGAAAAAGGCTGTATCTGGGAGTACGACGGAGACAGTTATTTCGAGGCTTCGCTCGGGGAGCCGATGAGCTGCTGTATCGGCGGGTACCACAGCAATTATCACACGGAGCATCTCTCCTACGAGCACAAGATGGGAACGCTGGCAGGTGGAAATATCCTGATTCTCGGCGGATGCGGACCGATGGGACTCGGCGCCATCAGCTATGGCCTTGCCTTTGAAAATAAACCAAAACGGATCGTCGTGACCGATATCAACGACGCCAAGATTGCGCGGGCCAGGGAAGTGATCTCGGAGGAGGAAGCAAAGGAGAAAGGTGTCGAGCTGCACTATGTCAACACGGCAAACATGGAGGACCCGGTCGCGGAGCTTCGCGCGATCACAGAGGGTGTCGGGTACAGCGATGTCTTTGTGTATGCTCCGGTAAAGAGTATTGCGGAGATGGGCGACAAGCTGCTCGCGGTGGACGGCTGCCTGAACTTCTTTGCAGGTCCGACGGACACACAGTTTTCAGCCAATATGAACCTCTACAACTGCCACTATGCGCGGACAAAGATTATGGGATCGACAGGCGGAAACACGGATGACATGAAGGAGGCTATCGCAAAGTCTGCGGCGGGAGAGATCAACTCAGCGGTCATGGTGACACATGTCGGCGGCATTGACTCCATCGTGGAGACGACTAACAACCTGCCGAACATTCCGGGCGGCAAGAAGCTGGCGTACATTCAGTTCAATATGCCGATGACTGCGATTGAGGATTTTGGCAAATTGGGGGAGAAAGATCCGTTCTTCAAAGAGCTGGACGCATGCTGCAGGCGTCACAAAGGACTCTGGTCAAAAGAGGCAGAGGATATGTTGTTTGAACATTTTGCAGAAGCACAAGATTGATGGAAATTCAGTTTTGGGCCGCAGGCTGAGAAAGGGAGTGTGACTAGAGAAATGATTTACACAGTAACATTTAATCCGTCACTGGATTACATCGTGTCCATGAACGGTTTCGAGATGGGCATGACCAACCGCACCACCGGGGAGCAGATGTTTCCCGGCGGCAAGGGGATCAATGTATCGATCGTTTTGAGCAATCTGGGGATAGAGAATACGGCGCTTGGATTTACAGCGGGCTTTACGGGCGGCCAGATCGAGCGCGAAGTGCAGAAGATGGGGCTGCTCACAGATTTTATCCGCATTGAAAGCGGTTTTTCACGCATCAATGTCAAATTAAAAGATTATGATGGCACAGAGATCAACGGCATGGGGCCGGATATCGATCAGGTTCATGTAAATGCGCTGTTTGGAAAGCTGGAACAGCTCAAACCGGGCGATGTTCTTGTCCTTGCAGGCAGCATTCCAAAGAGTCTGCCGGATTCCATCTACAGCGATATACTTGAACGTCTTCGGAATAAGGGTGTGCTGTCTGTCGTGGATGCGACAAAGGATTTGCTGCTGAATGTACTGCAGTATCAGCCATTTCTGATCAAGCCGAACAATCATGAGCTGGGAGAAATCTTTGACGTGACGTTGAACACGAGGGAGGATGTCGTTCCCTATGCGAAAAAGCTTCAGGAAAAAGGCGCCAGAAATGTGCTGGTGTCCATGTCAGGACAGGGCGCTGTTCTTGTGGATGATACAGGCGTAGTGCATATGCTTGCGGCGCCGAAGGGAAAGCTGGTCAATGCGGTGGGGGCCGGGGATTCCATGGTGGCCGGATTTGTGGCAGGCTGGACACAGAAACAGGACTATGACTATGCGTTCCGCATGGGAATATCGGCGGGAAGCGCGAGCGCTTTTTCCGAGCTGCTGGCGACAAAAACAGAAATTGAGCATGTTTTTGCAAACCTGGAAAGCGAAGTAGAGCAGTTTTAAATTGAATACTATATATTACAAGTGCATATTGGTGATTCAGATTTTCTGACATGACATAGATGTGGTTTTTATAGAATGGCAGACTCAAACGTAAATGGCGCGGATTGAAAATGAATGCAGGAATAACTGAATAACGAAGTACTAAAATAACGAAATATTAGAATAAAGAAGTATGGAATAAAAAAGCATCCTAATTATCCAAATAAAGAAAGGAAAGATGAATATGAAAGAATTTACATACGTTATCACAGACAAAGAGGGGATTCACGCACGTCCGGCGGGCGAGCTGGTGAAGCTGGCAAAGGAGTACACATCGTCAGTGTCTATCTTAAAAGAAGGAAAGAAAGCAGATGCGAAAAAGGTGTTTGGCTTGATGGGACTTGGCGTAAAGCAGGGCATGGAGATCACAGTGCAGGTGGAAGGTGACGACGAGGACGCAGCGGCAGCAGCACTGGAGACATTTTTAAAGGAGAACCTATAGAGATAGGGGAGGGTATGTATGGCGGAAGGATTAGCAGGGAAAAAGTTTTCAGGGAAAACAGTTTATAACGGAATCACGATGGGAAAAGTGATGGTTCTGCGAAAGGATCAGGAGCAGATCAGGAGAACAAAAATCGAGAATCCGGAGCATGAGATCGACAGGGTACACAGTGCGGTCGACACCTCCAAGCGGCAGCTTGCGGCGCTTTATGACAAGGCAGTCAGGGAGGTTGGAGAGTCCAGCGCCGCCATCTTCGAGGTGCATCAGATGATGTTGGAGGACGACGATTATCTGGATGCCATCTACCATGTGATCCGGACGGAGATGGTGAACGCGGAGTACGCGGTGGCGATCACGGGAGACAATTTTGCGGGAATGTTTGCAGGGATGGATGATGAGTATATGCAGGCGCGTGCGGCGGACGTCAAGGATATCTCCGCGCGTCTGGTGAGAAATCTGTCAGGTCAGGGCGGAGTGGATCTTTCTGCGATGGACCCCTCGATCATCGTCGCGGACGACTTAAGCCCGAGTGAGACGGTACAGATGGATAAGAAGAAAATACTGGCTTTTGTGACAGTGCACGGTTCGACCAACTCCCACACGGCGATACTTGCCCGCATGATGAGTATTCCGGCATTGATTGGCGTTGAGATGGACCTAAACCAGATTCAGACGGGAATGACTGCGGTTGTGGACGGGACAGCAGGCGAGGTTATCTTTGAGCCGACAGAGTTCCAGTGCGGTGAGGCGCAGAAAAAGATCAGGGATGAGAAGGAAAAGCTTCGACTGCTGCAGGAGTTAAAAGGCAAGAAGAACGAGACCAGCGACGGCAGGACGATCAACATCTATGCCAATATCGGCAGTGTCAGCGATGTGGGCTATGTGCTCGAAAAT
>CAMWXA010000352.1 GCA_947178035.1 uncultured Lachnospiraceae bacterium
TGTGTGCCAGCAGTCCTGCAATACTGGTATTGTAGAATATAATCTTTTTCCAGCTCCCATCCGGTTTCTGGATTATTTTTAACCACTCCTCTGGCACTGCGATCTCTTCCCGGCTGGTGCCTGCCACCTTATCAAACTTCGGTGAGCCGAGTCCAAGGATTTTATCTTCCCAGTATTTTTTTGCCGCTTCACTGTGATCATTGGAAGCGTCCAAAAGCACCTTTATGTATACCTGCCGCATGTCCTCTGACTGTACGATAACCTTGTCCGCATTGTACACCGCTGGCACAGTGCAGAAATGTTTCATGCCTTTTATTTTTTCATCTTCGTCAGGTTTGATTTCGCCTAGCACAAAATATGGTATGTAAATCAGCTTATCCGTAAATTTCTTCAAATTTTCCGAAAAGAAAAACGGATGTACACTTGTGACCAGATTCAAATCATCATACGGGTTGTGGATATAAATCATATCTGGCCTGTGCTGTCCGAAATCAAACGTCTCATAACTTGTAATTGGTACATCTTGTGGATACTGATCCCCTTCGTAATGTATCTCGCGGAAGCTTCCATTTGGATTTTTATCATAATATGGAATCGGAATTACATAAGCGTCGCAGTTTGGATCTTCATCTGCTGCTTTCCATACACTTTCCAGGCTGTCCCACATGCTTGCCTTGTATGGGAGAAACACTGCCTCTATCCTGGTTGGAATATCATTTTTCACACTGTTTGCAATTTTGATTAGCTTCTGTCGCAGCAGTTTATAGATTTTGTTTTGATTGACTTCTTTCCTGTTCTCCTCCAACTCCTGATGAATCTGATAGATCAGTTCGCAGTATTCTTCCAACAACAATACCGTCGGATGACCTTCGCCCTCTGTGTTTTCGATCAGCGTGCCCACAGTAACCCCGCCTGTCTGGCAGTCCTCAAGAAGCTCCATCGCTGGATGGACACTGCCTTGCCCGATATACTTTTTAATCTGCTCATTTGCCTCTTCCATCTGGCTGATGAGCGTCTGTATTTGTTGTTTCTGCGCTTTTCTCATCTCTTGCTCCAGTTCATATCGTTCTTCGGTTCTCCAATGTACAAATCACTTAAACGGAACTATTTGTTTCCCAGATGCTGTCTTCTCGCATCTTAAAATGTAATTATCATAAGAATTAGCCGGGCGTCTCCGCCTGCAAAGATACCACTTGTGTGGAATATTTGCTTCGCTCCGCATAAGGCCGCGGTCCTGGCATATCGGAAAGCCACCTGGATGACTCAGGTAATGCCGTTTTGTTGCCTATTGTTAACATACTTACCTGTGATCCTGATTGGCGTACTGTACCGGTGGCACTCGAAAATGTCATCGGTACAGTACGCCTGGTAAAATCACCCATAACAAATGATTTATTCTCAGGTCTGTATGGTTTAACCACTCATTACTTTTTCTTATTATATTTCTTTTCGATATTTTTGGCGCCATTGATGGATATCGCGGACGCATATCCGCATTCCGGGCAGTAAAAACCATCCTGTGATCGCTTTCCTTCTGCACCACATTGGGAGCACATCGTTCCTGTTCCTTTGGAATTAATCTCAACAAGCTCAATCGAATTAATGCGGCACTTATAGGACAGTCTGTCCCTGATGTAACCGTTAAAGCTTCTTGTCATATTTCTGTTGGACGACTTTGCCGGAAGTTTTGTCTTATTGATGGAAATTGGTCTGGTAATTACAATTCTGTTTGGCTTCTCAGCAGCGAGCATTTTGTTAATCTCAGTGTTGATAAATACTTCCGTTTTTGCCCGCTCTTTTTCCTTGCGCCTGTCGTATTTCACTGTTCCAAGGTTATTGGATTTCATGTTCACTGCTTTTTTGCCGTCACCACTTTCCATACTCTGCTGATAGGCCGCACGGATCCTGGCGCGTTCCCTGTTCTTATCTGTCAGACGCTGTGTCTCTGTCGATGTCATACCACCCAGGGATTGACCATAGACATTTCCATTCGACAATGTAAACATATCCTGATAACCTATGTGGATATAAACTGTATTGTTGTAATCCGCATGCTTTTTGACCTTTGTCTCTACAGGAAGCGCAAGCGCAGCGTAATCCTTTCTGATACAGAGTCGTATCTGCCGCCTGCATACATTGCTGTCTTTCAGAGGAAGCTCAATTCGCTGTTTCGACGTTCTTGACGCAATATAAATCGCTCCAGCTCTGTATGTATAGCCACTTGACGCAATACAGAAATAATCAGTGCTGCCTACTTCTAACTTTGTCAGATGCCTTCTCGTCAGTCTGCGCAGAAGATTGTTCAGACGCTCCACATCGATGGAAAGTCCTTTTGCCTTTCTGGGCATTTCATACGCCTCATCGCGCAGAACTGCGGCATAAATCTTGTCGAGACGCATCACTGTCCTCAGATAAATCCTGTCCTCATCACTCAGATTCTCATTTGCCGTGATAAGTGTTCCCAGCTTGTTTTTCAGCATTCCCCACATACCCTTTATGTCTGCCACCGCGTCAACGATAGCCGGTGAAAAGTATGCCGACGGAAGCCCCAGCTGTGCTCTCAGTCCGCTTTGCCGCACCTCACGCATGATGTCAAATGCAGGTGTAAGTCTATCCAGGCTCTTGATACCAGAATATCGATTGTAGGTATAGCTCTTTACTTTGCTGTAATCCAGCGCAATACCTTTTAGAAATTCCATCGTGTCCTCTGGCAAAGGTTCACTGTACTGCCAGACGGTCTTGGTTATCGTGTCCTCTGCCGGCATCACTTCCACCCTTTCGATCCTATATAGACGCTTAATACCAATATAAAATGAATGTGTTCCTCAAACCTTTCTTAGATTTTTTTAATCTAAGAAAGGTCTAAGATTTTCTGAAAATAACACATTCTCTCACACTGCCTGACCATGAATCTGACCATAAATTTTTAGTAACTGATCCATATACTGTCTCTTGACATCCATTGACGGATGCACATAGCGGTTCAGTGTAATCTGCACATCAGAATGTCCCAACATTTCGCTCAGGCTTTTTACATCGGCCCCGATTTCGATACAGTTCGTCGAAAAGGTATGGCGCAGAATATGAAAATTTTTGTCAGATATCTCAGCCTCCTCTAATATTTTCTTGAAATGGTACTGCAAAGACCGCGGCTCCATCGGCTTTTCACCGCCAAATACATACTCTTTGTCATTCTGAAATTTTGCAAACAGTTCCAGCGCAGTATCAGCCAGTGGAATTTCCCGCCTGGAATAGGCGCTTTTGGGTGATGACTCAACCAAAAGTGTTTTTGTCTCACACCCGTCTACATAGAGACGCTGCACTGTTCTCCTCACCATAAGAATCTTGTTCTCAAAGTCAATATCGCTCCATTTCAGAGCGCACAATTCTCCTAGTCGAAGCCCTGTAAAAAGACATATCAGGACAGCCATCTTAAAGAGATCCATCCCGCTATAACTCGCCACAATCAACTTCTTTTGTTCACTTTTGGCCAGCACTTTAACAGGCTCTTTCTTTGTCTCAGAAGGAGTTTTTTTCAAAATAGGCATTGTAACACTATATTGCCTGGAAACATATTTTAATATCTGATTTAATATGCAATAAATACTTTTGTAGACACTGTCTGATAAGTGGTCAGAAATCTTTGCGCGCACAAATACATCGTTTAGCTCTGACAGCATGACATCTTCAAAATTTTTTTCGAGGTAATTATGGCAAATTAAACTGTATTTCACATAAGTCGAGTGCTTTCGCTTTTCCTTAATCTCAACAAGCCACTCCTGCGCCATGTCATTCAGTTTCGTACTGTCTGGTTCAATCTGACCGTTTGATTCTGTTAAATGATTTCTCAATCGGTTTTTTTGCTCTGTCAGCTTTTCGCGAACTTCATTGTAAGATCTGGCATATACAGAATGGTAAAGTTTCCTTTCTTTCTCTTCATCGTATACCAGATAACGACCTTCCCAACGACCATCTTTTCTTTTCCTAATGTTTTCTCCATGTCTTGCCATAACAACCCATCCTTCTCTTCTGTGTGAATTTTGACCACGAAATTGACCACAAAATGCTCTGAAACGCCTATTTTTTACGCATTTTATTAAAAATTCCATATATTTCTACTGTGATATTTAATTAAATTCTTAAAAAATAATTGTCATTTTGGTTAAAACGTGGTAGACTAATACCGATATAAAGTTATGTGGAGATAAATATTATATATTTTTTCAGAAAAGATTACTTCTATATTTTTCTTAGATTAAAAAAATCTAAGATACAATTCTGCTCCTTTACAATTGCATCCGTTTTTTATTTCCATTTATAAAATCCGTTTTTTCCGAAATCCAGCACAAGAATTATTGTCAATTTGATTTTGTGATAGTATACTAATGATATAATCCATGCATGTGCTTCCAATTGGCCGCTCACGAATATGCATGGCTTAATAATATCTAAATTTTTAAGGAGTGATTGATATGCATGTATTTCAACCTATTCCGGTTGATACCATGGAGTTTAATCCGTTTGAATCGATTGGAAAAGACTGGGCGCTCGTGTCCGCCGGTTCCAGGCAGAAGGCGAACACCATGACTGTCAGCTGGGGCGGTGTCGGCGTGCTGTGGGGCAAAAACGTTGCCTTTATCTTTGTGCGCGACTCGAGATACACCAAAGAATTTATCGATTCCGGGGACTTTTTCTCGATCTCATTTATGGGAAAGAACTATAAAGAAGAACTCAGCTACTGCGGTTCCCATTCCTCGCGCGACA
>CAMWXA010000353.1 GCA_947178035.1 uncultured Lachnospiraceae bacterium
ATTTGGTGCGATGTTTGCATCACTGATAGATTCAGGTTATTATTATTAAAGACATAGCGAAAACAAAAACGACCGTGTATTGAATACTGGCGTTTTTGTTTATAAATGTTATCGGGCAATCCAGCGCCCGCTGGCGCCACATGGGAGCACCAGCCCATTTGATGAGACGGGGAGTCCTATTTCAGAGGCGGTTACACAGCCGCCGAATTTTGAGGCAATAGCAGTTTCGAGCATATAGGTCAAAACTGCAGGCTGCAGGCCGGTCGTGTAGGAGTTGATCAGGAAGAAAAGCGGTTTTTCAGCTAAAATGTCTGCTGTAAGCTCGATAAACGGATAGATAGAATCCTCGATTTTCCAGATTTCGCCCTTGGGTCCCCGCCCATAGGAAGGAGGGTCCATAATAATCGCATCGTAGGAATTTCCGCGCCGAATCTCGCGTTCCACGAATTTCACACAGTCATCCACGAGCCATCGGATTGGCGCATTGGAAAGTCCAGATGACGCAGCATTCTCCTTTGCCCATCCAACCATGCCTTTGGATGCATCGACGTGTGTCACATGCGCTCCAGCCGCTGCTGCGCTCAAGGTAGCACCTCCTGTATAGGCAAATAGATTGAGAACTTTGATTGTGCGCGAAGGATTTTTGGCGAGCGCATTCTTTATAATAGAAGAAAACCAATCCCAGTTGACAGCCTGTTCCGGGAAAAGCCCTGTATGTTTGAAACTGAAGGGCTTCAGATGAAATGTGAGGTTTTGGCTGGCTGGGCCGCTGTAAGTGATATCCCATTCCTGCGGCAGTTTCAAAAACTCCCATTCACCGCCGCCTTTTGAACTTCTGTGATAGTGGCCGTTAGGCTTTTTCCAGCGGTAATCTTCTTTGTTCGTATTCCATATGACCTGCGGGTCGGGTCTCACCAGGATGTAATCGCCCCATCGCTCAAGCTTTTCGCCGGAGGAAGTATCTATGACTTCGTAGTCCTTCCAATTATCTGCAATCCACATAATGTACAGTATCCTTTCTATATATTAAATCAGAATCAATAGGAACCAATAGAAATTTAGTATACTATAGAAGTGATTCCTTTTTCAATGAATAATGTAACATAAATAATTGTATTCAAAAAAAAACAATAAAAATAAAAAAAATGCTTGCAAAAGCCTAAATGCTACGCTATACTACTAATTGCTGTGACATGATAGCGATGAAACGTGAGGTTGCTGCTTATGTGAAAAGGAAAGCATAGAGCAGGTTTTCCGCGGAGCGAATGTCAAGAAACCGGCATAGGCCGGCTAGGAAACTGGCGACAAGTCACTGTACAAAGGTTAGACCGCAGGGTCATCCGAATAAATGATGTGTCTGATGGGATTGAATTCACAGACAGGATGCCAAAGTAAGTGGGCTGAGGCATTTTGGTGAGAGAAAGAACAGGACACACCCGGAGGAGTGTACAGTCACCGCTTGTCGTACTTATTTATGAAAAGTGCGAAAAGGAGGCGACTTTTTTTATGGCAAGTCAGGTAATGCGAATTACATTAAAAGCTTATGATCATCAGCTGGTTGATGCATCTGCCAAAAAAATAATCGAAACAGTAAAGAAAAATGGATCACAGGTGAGCGGACCGGTTCCCCTTCCTACCAAGAAAGAGGTAGTGACTATTCTTAGGGCGGTTCACAAGTACAAAGATTCCAGAGAGCAGTTCGAACAGAGAACGCATAAGAGACTGATCGATATCATCACACCGACAAATAAGACGGTCGATGCATTGCAGAGATTAGAGATGCCGGCTGGTGTTTATATTGATATCAAAATGAAAAACAAATAAGCCTTCTACTAGTATGAGCGCGGGATAAAATGCAAAGCGCTCCGCTGTAGAACAAACGGAGGTAGGAAAAGAAAATGAAGAAAGCTATATTAGCTACAAAAGTCGGAATGACTCAAATCTTCAACGAAGACGGTTCCTTAATTCCTGTAACCGTACTTCAGGCTGGTCCGTGTGTCGTAACACAGATCAAGACAGAGGAAAATGATGGCTACAAGGCAGTTCAGGTTGGTTTTGTAGACAAGAAGGACAAGATTGTCAACAAGGATAAGGGCGGAAGAAAAGAAGTCATCCACAGACATGGTGTTAACAAGGCACTCAAAGGTCACTTTGATAAGGCAGGTGTCTCTTCCAAGAGATTTTTGAGAGAGTTTAAGTTTGAGAATGCAGAAGAGTATGCATTGGGAAATGAAATCAAAGCTGATATCTTTGCAGTTGGAGATAAAATCGATGCATCTGCTATTTCCAAGGGAAAAGGGTTCCAGGGCGCAATCAAGAGATATGGCCAGCATAGAGGACCGATGGCACACGGTTCCAAGTTTCATCGCCATCAGGGTTCCAACGGTGCCTGCTCATCACCGAGCCGCGTATTTAAGGGCAAGGGTATGCCGGGGCATATGGGCTGCGTAAAGGTAACTGTTCAGAACCTTGAAATCGTAAGAGTTGATGCCGAGAAGAACCTGCTTTTGGTGAAGGGCTCTGTTCCAGGACCGAAGAAAGCATTGGTGACACTCAAAGAAACTACCAGAGTAGATGCGTAGGTGAAAGGAGGACCATACAGATGGCAAAAGTATCTGTTTATAATATGGAAGGCAAGGAAGTTGAGACAATGGACTTAAGCGATGATGTCTTCGGTGTAGAAATTAATGAGCACCTTGTACACATGGCAGTTGTTCAACAGCTTGCAAATAAGCGCCAGGGCACACAGAAGGCAAAGACTCGTTCTGAAGTGTCAGGCGGCGGAAGAAAACCCTGGAGACAGAAGGGAACTGGTCATGCAAGACAGGGTTCTACAAGAGCTCCTCAGTGGACAGGTGGCGGCGTTGTATTCGCTCCCGTGCCAAGAGATTACTCTTTCAAGTTAAACAAGAAGGAGAAGAGGGCAGCACTCAAGTCTGCACTCACGAGCAGAGTTCAGGAAAACAAACTGATTGTGGTCGACGAGCTCAAGTTTGATGAGATCAAGACAAAGAATTTTAAGGCTGTTATGGACAATTTGAAAGTGGCGAAGGCATACGTCGTTCTGAATGACAATGATGAGAAGGTTGTTATGTCAGCAAGAAATCTTCCAAACGTACAGACAGCACTGACAAACACAATCAATGTGTATGATGTTATGAAGGGCGGCACAGTGATCCTCACAAAGGATGCCGTTAAGACGATTGAGGAGGTGTACGCATAATGGCAGATATTAAGTATTATGACGTAATCCTTAAGCCGGTTATTACAGAGAAGAGTATGGCTGGCATGGGCGAGAAGAAATATACATTCTTAGTTCATACAGAGGCAAATAAGTCTCAGATCAAGGAAGCTGTTGAGAAAATGTTTGAGGGAACAAAAGTTGCTAAGGTAAACACAATGAATCTCGACGGCAAGAAGAAGAGACGCGGCATGGTCTATGGCAAGACTGCAAAGACCAAGAAGGCAATTGTGCAGTTGACAGAGGACAGCAAGGATATCGAGCTTTTCTCAGGCTTATAAGATTCCTGTAAGACGGCTGTGACAATTCCAACTATACACAATCAAGTGTGATAATAAAAGAGTAAAGGAGAAAAGAACATGGGAATTAAAAAATATAACCCATATACACCTTCGAGAAGAAATATGACCAGCTCTGATTTCTCCGAGATCACAAAGACGACTCCTGAAAAGTCCCTTTGTGTATCAAAGAAAAAGCATGCTGGACGCAACAATCAGGGTAAGATTACTGTGAGACACCATGGTGGTGGAAACAGACAGAAATATAGAATTATTGATTTTAAGAGGAATAAGGACGGCGTTTCTGCTAAGGTAGTCGGCATTGAATACGATCCAAACAGGTCGGCAAACATTGCTCTGATTTGCTATGAAGACGGCCAGAAGGCTTATATCCTTGCGCCGGAAGGACTGACAGACGGCATGAAGGTTATGAATGGACCACAGGCAGAAGTCAGAGTTGGCAACTGCTTACCGCTCTCTGAGATTCCGGTAGGTACCAATGTACACAATGTTGAGTTGTATCCTGGCAAGGGCGGACAGCTCGTGCGTTCCGCAGGAAACAGTGCACAGCTTATGGCGAAGGAAGGAAAGTATGCGACACTCCGGCTTCCTTCTGGCGAGATGAGAATGGTTCCGATTGTCTGCAGGGCATCTATTGGAGTTGTCGGCAATGGCGATCACAATCTTATCAAAATCGGTAAAGCAGGGCGCAAGCGCCATATGGGTATCAGACCGACTGTCCGCGGTTCTGTCATGAACCCGAATGACCATCCGCATGGTGGTGGTGAAGGTAAGACCGGTATCGGTAGACCAGGTCCATCTACACCTTGGGGCAAGCCAGCACTCGGCCTGAAGACGAGAAAGAGCAAGAAGGCTTCTAACAAGCTGATCGTGAGAAGAAGGGATGGCAGGGCGATTAAATAAAGTGCAATAGCAGGGCGCTTGGTAGAATGAATCGCCCGGCGATTAAATAATGCAATGGCAGGGCGTTTGGTAGAAAAAATCGCCCGGCGATTAAATAAAGTGCAATAGCAGGGCGCTTGGCAGAAAAAATCGCCCTGCGCTTGGCAAAATGAATCGCTTTCCCATTTAGATAACAGTTTATCGATTATATATTATCAAGGAGGAAGTACCTAATGGCAAGGTCATTAAAAAAGGGTCCTTTCGCAGATGCAAGCCTTTTGAAGAAGGTTGATGCCATGAATGCGTCAGGAAGTAAAACAGTTATTAAGACA
>CAMWXA010000354.1 GCA_947178035.1 uncultured Lachnospiraceae bacterium
TTCCCTTACAGTGCCTGATCGTCTCCGTGACGCCGTAGGCCTCGATCGCCTCGAGCAGCACTTCTGTGTCAGAAGTACCGCGAAAAGCAGCAACCTTGTTCTCCTTTAACAATTTGTCCCGCAGCCTGCGGTAATTATAGATTTCCCCGTTAAACACACACACATACCTGCCGGATGCCGAATGCATCGGCTGCGCACCGTTTTCCGACAAGTCCACAATCGAGAGCCTGCGGTGGCCGAGTACTACATTTGCATCGTCGCTTGCCCATACACCTCCAGCATCCGGTCCTCTATGATACATTCTCTGATTCATCTTTTCGATGTTTTCTTTCCAATTCCTGAAATTTCCGCAAAAACCTGCTATTCCACACATAATTCTGTCCCTCATTTACCATATACATATCCCATTGTCCTGTAGCGATCATACCACAAATTTTTACCAATTCCTAGAGCGTGTTTGAAAAATCATTCCTGCCACCTCTACATCTGGCAGATGGCATTTTTCAAACACGCTCTAGTATGTGTAGAAAAAACAGTGTTATTACAATTCAGGACAATTCCCTGTACTGCCAGGAACGAGTGTATGGTAACATAGTTCCAAATAAATAGGTTATGATATTAATTTTCAAATGTGGAAACATTGACATCGATTTCTGTGATTGTTAGAATATAGGTTAGGGATACCGAAATATAACTACACGATATCAAGATTATCGCATACAGGGGAGGATTTCACATGTATCATTGTCATATAAACTTCTTTTTTCTTGGCAGTAAGCGCAGGCTGTTTCAGATAATCGAGAATATAGCTCCGCTTGAGCACTTTACACATGAATTTTTTGAGAGTAAGATGCCTTATGAAACAATGATCTCAAAAGCCGATGTCATCATAGCTGACCTGCACGACATGGATATTGCTGCGACAATGCAGACTCTGATCGCCAGCAAAAGACAGGATGCAGACCTCATCGTACTGGCCGACAAGGAGCACCTTGCCACTTTGACCAGTATGACTGACTACCTGTCCGCCATTCATGATATCTGGACGCTGCCGCTGTCCGATGCTGAATTAAAATTTCACTTTACAAAATGGCAGAAAAATTGCAAAATGCGCAAGGACAGCTGGCAGACAAGCCAATATCTCGAATCCACAATCAACAGCATTCCGTCTCTCATCTGGTATAAGACCAAAGATGGCATTCACGAAAAAGTAAATGACAGTTTTTGCCATACAGTCAACAAGACAAGAGCTCAGGTAGAGGGGCAGGGGCATGCCTACATATGGGATGTCGAACACGACGACCCTGCCTGCATTGAATCAGAGCACGAAGTCATGCAGCAGAAAAAAACTTGTATTTCCGAGGAGATCGTACAGACAAAATCCGGGGAAAAACTGCTCACTACATACAAATCCCCGCTGTACGATCTGGACGGAAGCGTCATGGGAACTGTGGGCGTTGGCATTGACATCACCAAGGAAAATGACTACAAACAGCAGCTTATCACCAAGACAAAGACACTGGAAACGCTGTTTACCACAATGGATTGTGGTGTCCTGTGCCACTCTGTCGACGTTTCCAAAATAATCAGTCTCAATGGTGCCGCTCTCAAAATCCTGGGCTATGAAACGCAGGAGGAGATGATGGAATCCGGATTTGACCTGATTGCATCATCTGTTGTGGCGGAGGACAAAGAACTGCTCCGCCAGAGCATCCTGTCTCTGCAAAAGGAGGGGGACAGTGTCAATATCGCATACCGCGTGCATCACAATAATGGTACTCTGCTGCACATTATGGGAAACATCAAGCTGATACAGGAAAACGGAGAACTGTTCTACCAGCGTTTTCTCTTAGACTGCACAACGCAGAGGCTGCGCGAGGAAGCGGAGCGAAAGGAAAACGAAAGGCGCCAGCTGGAATTAATTCATGCATTGAGCATCGATTACAATCTTGTATGTTACTTTGACCTGGATACAGGCATCGGAAATGCTCTCCGAATAAGTGAGTGCAAATATCACATATTAGACGATCTCTTTGCTGGAGAGCTGTCACTAGAAGGAAATCTGGAACAATATATCAACAAATGCGTCTATGAGGAAGATAAGGAAATGATGCGGCAGGCTCTTTCTCGCGAAATATTGATGCAGAAACTCGCCGAAAAGAAACTGTACTCCGTAAATTACAGAACCTTCTGCAACAATGAGATGCGCTATTTCCAGATGAAAGCAGTCTGTGCCGGCGATTGGAGTACGCACTGTGGCATTGTCCTCGGCTTCCACAGCATCGACGAGGAGATACGCAATGAGATGGAAAAAAACACGATTTTAGAGGACGCGCTGATACAGGCAAACCGCGCCAACAAGGCCAAAAGCGTATTTCTTTCCAATATGTCACACGATATCCGCACACCGATGAATGCCATCATTGGTTTCACCACACTTGCCCTTGGCAGGCTCGAACACACTGACCAGGTGGAGGGATACCTCAAAAAGATTATGACCTCTGGCAATCATCTGTTGAATTTAATCAACAACGTTCTTGATATGAGCCATATTGAGAGCGGTAAGATGCAGCTGTCAGAACAGCTCTGCAGCCTTCCCGAAATCCTGCATGGACTGCGCAATATCATCCAGGCTGACATCCATTCCAAGCAGCTTGAGCTGTACATGGATGCCATTGATGTGCAAAACGAAAATATCTACTGCGACAGGCTGCGACTGAATCAAGTACTGTTAAACCTGCTAAATAACGCCATCAAATACACAACTGCCGGTGGAATTGTCAGCATCAAAGTCACAGAAAAAGCTGCGGCGCAGGAAGGATATGCCAACTATGACTTTCAGATCAAGGATACTGGCATCGGCATGAGCGAAGAGTTTGTCGCCCACATTTTCGAGCCGTTTGAGCGGGAGCGCAACTCCACAATCAGCGGCATTCAGGGAACAGGCCTCGGCATGGCAATCACCAAAAATATTGTGACAATGATGAACGGTACGATCAGTGTGATCAGTAAACTGAATGTCGGCTCAGAGTTTACCGTCTCCTTCACCTTCCGAACCAGCACAGAGGCCAAAAAATCACCTCTCATTCCCAAACTGCAGGGATGCCGGGCTCTTGTTGTGGACGATGACTTCAATACCTGTGACAGCGTTTCCTATATGCTGCAGCAGATTGGAATGCGCGCGGAGTGGACACTGTCGGGAAAAGAAGCTGTCCTGCGCACCCATCAGGCTGTGATGCGCAAAGATTACTACTCAGTCTACATTGTCGACTGGCTGCTGCCCGACATGAATGGCATCGAAGTCGCCCGCAGAATTCAAAAGGAAACTGGCGGAAATGTACCAATCATTGTCCTGACTGCCTACAATTGGGAAGATATCGAGGAGGAAGCAAAGGAAGCTGGCGTCACTGCATTCTGCAGTAAACCAATCTTTCTTTCAGAGCTCCGCGAATGCCTGCATTGCATTACAAACGCTGAGGACAAACAGGAATCTGATGCAGACCGGAACGAGAAGCCTTTTCATACAGAGCGCATTCTGCTGGTGGAAGACAATGAGCTCAATCAGGAAATTGCCGCAGAAATCTTACAGGAGGCCGGATTTTCTGTGGAGATTGCCGGCAACGGCCAGATTGCCATTGATAAACTGAAATCTTACGATCCAGGATATTTCCAGATCATTCTGATGGACGTGCAAATGCCTGTCATGAATGGCTATGAGGCAACCCGGGCAATCCGCAAGCTCAAAGACACACGGCTTGCATCGATCCCAATCCTCGCAATGACCGCCAATGCATTCGAGGAAGACAAACAGGAAGCATTGAGAAGCGGCATGAACGGCCATATTGCCAAACCGATCAATATTGATAATCTGATGACGAGCTTAAAGCGTATTTTAAAATAAAAAGAGCGCATCTGCGCTCTTTTTATGATTTTGTTTGATTATTCCTCTGTCTGGTCTGTCTCTCCGTCTGCACGCTTCTGACGCCTCTGCTTTCTGCGTGTATTTGCTTTCCTGATCATAACAATCAGCATAAGCACGACAACCGCCGCAGCTGCCGCACAGACCACAATGAACACCAGATTAGAGGTATTCTCCACGATACAAAAGTACTCCTGTGTGCCAGTCATCCAGATTTGTATGTACTGTCCTCTATTCTTACCTTCTAATTCTGTCCATGTGCCATCCTTATATCCATAGACTGCCGCATCCTCATAAGGATTCAATAGTCTCAGTGCAAAGGCCGCGCTCTCCTCGATACCACTGTTTTCCAGCGTTACTTCATATACCACACTCTGTTTTCCAGTCACCTCCTCCGGCGGAGTCAAATCACTGATCCCTACATTTAATATGGTATCTTCTGTAAAAATGTCCTCAATCAGTGCGTACGGTCTCCTCCACTGGCCTTCGTCCACGGTGTCTGTCTCACCACTGCTCTGCACGACTGTTACGTTGTCTTTGTATTCCCCCTCGACTACAAAGATACCGCCCATTTTCTCCTCCGATACATCGGGCCATACGCCATAACACCCCTCTTTTTCCGGGATCTGCGGATAGTTCAGACGATCCAATTTTGCGCCATATTTTACTTCCTCAGAGCCCAGGTATGTATCGTCTATTCTATATATTACTTTCAGATGGCTAAACTGTTCTGGAAGCTGCTCCACGGTCAGCAATTCATCGTAGGCGATCGGTTCTGCCACACCAATGTAGCTGATATTGTCGATGCCGTGAATGTCCTCACCGACATAA
>CAMWXA010000355.1 GCA_947178035.1 uncultured Lachnospiraceae bacterium
GTATACTATGATTTGAGGAGTGTTAAGGATTGGGATTGAAAAGAACGCAAAAAGGAGACTATACAAAATGAAATCAGCTAAAAAATTTCTTATATACTATAAAATCCTAAAAAAAGAAGAATATTTGACTTAAATAGCGCTGGCAGATAAATCATTCGGATAGTCTTAAAGTGTATCAGAAAATAGGAGTAACTATTGATTACAGAAGAATTGTATTTAGAACTTAAAAAAATCACAGAGGAAGAAGCGCGTATTCTAAACGGTGATATAAAGATTGAGACGGATATCTATATGCTGCAAGAGAACGATATCAAGGATACGTATATTGTCGATGCAAAAAAGCTTTTAGATGCAGGAAAAATGATACAGGTACGTCCGCATACTCGATTTATCCATTTTCCGAAACATACCCATAATTATATCGAGGTAATTTATATGTGCTGTGGAAGTACACACCATGTGATTGATGGGGAAGACATCTGGCTTCATGAGGGGGAGATGCTTTTTTTAAACCAGAATGCAGAGCAGGAAATTTATCCCGCAATGGAAAACGATATCGCAGTTAATTTCATTATTCTGCCAGAATTTTTTGATTATGTTCTGAAAATGATCGGAGAAGAGAAAAATCTTCTGCGTGATTTTGTGATTGACTGTTTGATGGGAGAAAATGGAGAAACAGGTTATATGCATTTTAAGGTTGCAGGGATTCTTCCGATTCAAAATCTTGTTGAAAACCTGATATGGTCCATTTGGAATAAACAGTCCAATAGGCGCAGCATTAATCAGGCGACGATGGGATTGTTGTTCTTGCAGCTGATGAATTATATGGAGCGGATGGTGACCGATACAGAGAACCAAGGGAGGAGATTGATTATTGAAGTATACAGATACATTGAAGAAAATTACCGCGACGGGGAACTGACGGGGCTTGCTAAGCTGCTCAACTATGACGTGTGCTGGCTTTCAAAGGAAATTAAGAAAAGGACAGGACGCAATTACACAGAGCTGGTGCAGGAAAAACGGTTGAATCAGGCAGCGTATCTACTGCAGAATACAGCGATGTCCGTGATGGATATTGGAATGACAGTGGGATATGATAATTTAAGTTATTTTCACCGCATTTTTCAAAAACAGTTTGGTATGACACCGAGAAAATATAGAGTTGGAAATACAAAGATATAGAATGGCAAATCAGGACACTTTTTCAGACAAAATGTGTCCTTTTTTTATTGCGAATAATCAACTATGATAGAAACATAAGGCAGTACATAAGAATAGAAAGGAAAGGATTGGTATGGACAGATATTATCTTGCAGTGGATATCGGTGCTTCCAGTGGACGTCATATATTATCGCACATGGAACATGGAAAAATAATATTGGAAGAAATCTATCGTTTTCCGAATGGCATGGAAGATTATCAGGGACAAAAAATTTGGAATGTTATTGTTTATTTGAGAAAATCAAGACAGGAATGAAGAAGTGCAGTGAACTTGGAAAGATTCCTATATCAGTGGGAATTGATACATGGGCGGTTGACTTTGTTCTATTGAATGAGGATAATCAGCGCATTGGAAATGCAGTTGCTTACCGTGACGAGCGCACTAAAAGTATGGACGAAAAGGTCTATGAATTGATTGCGGAGAAAGAATTGTATAGCAGAACTGGAATTCAAAAACAGATTTTCAATACAGTTTATCAGTTGATGGCGCTCAAAACAAAAAATCCGGATGAACTTGAGCGAGCGGCAAAGCTATTAATGATTCCTGATTATTTTAATTTTCTGTTGACAGGAAATGCTGTGACGGAATACACGAACGCAACGACAACACAATTGGTAAACGCTCAGACAAAAGATTGGGATATGGATTTAATACAAAAGTTGGGATATCCTGAATTGATTTTTCAATAGATTCAGATGCCGGGGACAGAGCTTGGATATTTAAAAGAGGATATCGCAGAGGAAATTGGGTATAACTGCAAGGTTGTTCTGCCTGCAACACATGATACAGGTTCCGCAGTAGTGGCAGTTCCTGTTACAGATGATGATACGGAAAAAAGTGCACTCTACATCAGTTCGGGAACATGGTCACTGATGGGAACAGAGCTTTCTGAGGCGGATTGCAGTAAGGAAAGCAGGCAGCACAATCTCACAAATGAGGGCGGATATCAGTATCGTTTCCGCTATTTGAAAAATATTATGGGACTTTGGATGATACAGTCTGTTAAAAAAGAGATTGGCGGTGAACTTGGATTTGGTGAAATCTGTGAAGCGGCATCAAGGTGTGACATTTCATCAATTGTGGACTGCAATGATGACCGTTTTCTTGCACCGGCAAATATGACCGAAGAGGTAAAATCGGCGTGCAGGGAATCCGGACAGAAAGAGCCTGAGGGAATTGCTGAGGTAGCATCGGTTATCTATAACAGTCTTGCAAAATGTTACGCCGACACCAAGAAAGAAATTGAAATTATAACGGGCAAAAATTATGACAGCATCCATATCATAGGCGGCGGAGCAAATGCTGATTACCTCAACCGGCTGACGGCAAAAGCTACAGGGAAAAAAGTTTTGGCGGGACCAGTGGAAGCAACAGCAATCGGGAATCTTGCAGTACAGATGATTGCGGACGGAGTGCTTGACGGATTGAATGATGCAAGAAAATGTATTTTAAATTCTTTTCCAATTAAAGTGTATCAATAAAGAATGGAGGGTAAACAATGAATCAGAATGAAAGGTACGAAGAAGCAAAGAAAAAGTATGCTGCAGTTGGCGTGGATACGGATGTAGCAATCGGGAAAATGAAGGAGATTCCAGTGTCACTGCACTGCTGGCAGGGTGATGATGTGGTCGGTTTTGACCATGATGGACCGTTGACGGGAGGAATCCAGACAACTGGCGATTATCCGGGAAAGGCAAGAACTCCGGAAGAGCTGATGCAGGACATGGATCAGGCACTAAAGCTGATGCCCGGAAAAAAGAAACTGAATCTGCACGCAAGTTATGCTATTTTTGAGAAAGGTGAATTTGTAGACCGTGATAAGATTGAACCGAAGCACTTTGCAAAGTGGGTAGAGTTTGCGAAAAAGAGAAATATGGGAATTGACTTTAATCCGACCTTTTTTTCACACGATAAGATCAAAGATGGTTTGACACTGTCAAGTCCTGATGAAGAGACAAGACGGTTTTGGATTGAGCATGGAAAAGCATGTGTCCGTATTTCACAGTATTTTGCGGAGCAGACAGGCATTCCCTGCGTGATGAATATCTGGACAGGTGACGGTTATAAGGATATCCCTGCTGACCGCATGGGACCGCGCCTTCGTTACAAGGACTCCATCGAGCAGATTTTGTCGGAGCCATATGATAAGAATCTTGTGAAACCCTGTGTGGAGTCGAAGGTATTTGGAATTGGAGTCGAGGCGTTCACAGCTGGAAGTGCAGAGTTCGCATTGACTTTTGCAGCAACACATGATGGATGTCTGCCGTTAATGGATAACGGACATTATCACCCGACAGAAGTTGTATCCGATAAGATCTCAGCACTATTGTGCTTTTTCCCAGAAATCGCGCTGCACATTACCCGGCCAATCCGTTGGGACAGCGACCATGTCGTATTGTTTGATGACGAGACAAAGGAGATGGCAAAAGAGATTGTCCGTAACGATGCACTTGACCGCGTTTACATGGCACTTGACTATTTTGATGCGAGCATCAACAGGATATCTGCATGGACAGTGGGATTCCGCAGCTGGCAGAAGGCTCTTTTGAGTGCACTTTGTACACCGAATACAACACTAAAAAAGCTGCAGGACGAGAACCGCATGACAGAGCTTATGGTGATGCAGGAGGAGATTAAGACCTATCCGTTTGGTGATGTCTGGGAGGAATACTGCAGACAATGCGGTGTGACTGCAGATTACAGCTGGTTTGATGCGATTCGGAAATATGAAGAGGAAGTATTATCAAAAAGAAAGGAAGATTAGGAATGATGAAATTTTTAGATGCAGAATTTGTACAGGGATTTATCCGTATGGCGGATGATGGTTGGCAACAGGGATGGCATGAGAGAAACGGAGGCAATCTGTCATACCGCGTAAAGCCTGAAGAGGTAGAGCTGGTCAAAGAAAACTTTGACGCAAAGGATTGGCAGCCGATTGGCACAACAGTTCCAAAGCTTGCTGGAGAATATTTTTTAGTAACAGGAAGTGGAAAGTATTTTAGAAATGTCATTATTAAGCCCGAAGATTCCATTTGTATGATCGAACTGGATGAGAAAGGCGAAAACTACCGTATTGTGTGGGGACTGGTAAACGGTGGCAGACCGACATCGGAGCTGCCTTCCCATCTGATGAATCATGAAGTTAAGAAAGAAGTGACAGACGGCAGATACCGTGTCATCTACCATGCGCATACCACCAATGTAATTGCACTGACCTTTGTGCTGCCATTGAGTGATGAAGTATTTACGAGAGAGCTGTGGGAGATGGCGACCGAGTGTCCGGTTGTATTCCCGGACGGAATCGGCGTTGTACCGTGGATGGTTCCCGGCGGACGGGAGATTGCAGTGGAGACAAGTAAGCTGATGAAGCTCTACGATGTGGCCATTTGGGCGCACCACGGAATGTTTGCGGCAGGTGAAGATTTTGACCTGACATTTGGACTGATGCATACAGTGGAGAAATCGGCAGAGATTCTAGTAAAAATGCTTTCTATGCAGCCGAATAAGCGTCAGACGATCACACC
>CAMWXA010000356.1 GCA_947178035.1 uncultured Lachnospiraceae bacterium
GCCTTCCCCATGCTGAGCAGTTCGTCCGTGATGCTGTCAACCGCTGCAATGAACTCCGCATCGGGATTCTGTCTTGGGTCATCGGTGTACAGCCCATCAATGTCGGAGAGCAGTATCAGCAAATCGGCTCCTGTGAGTGCTGTGACAATTGCAGAGAGCGTATCATTGTCTCCGATGACATCCTCCACCTCAAAAGTCGAAATCGTATCATTTTCATTCACAACAGGAATCACTTCCATAGCAAGCAGCTCATTAAAGGTATTCTGTGCATTCCTTCTGTTTAAATCTGCCTCAATCGTATTTCTGGTCAGCAGAATCTGCGCTGCCTGATGGCTGTACTCCGAGAAAATTCTCTGATATGTGGTCATGAGCCTTGCCTGTCCAATCGCCGCGCACGCCTGTTTCTGTGCAATGGTCAGCGGCGGCTTGATCTGCAGGGATTTTCTCCCACATCCGATTGCGCCAGATGTCACAAGGATTACATCCTTCCCCTGGTTTCTGATATTGCAGAGCTCTCTCACAAGGATGTCCATCTTGGTATAGTCGAGGTCTCCGGTCTCCGGGTGCTGTAATGAGGAGGAGCCAATCTTGACAACCACTCTTTTCTTATCTTTTAATTTTGCACGTAACTCTTCCACTGCCTTTTGCCTCCGTATTTCATTTCTTCATAGTCCTCTCTATTTTAATTCTATTTTCGCAAGAAGTCCAGTATTTATATTGAATCTGGATTATGCTGTTTTGCAATCTGTTCTGCAATCAGTATTCCATCCATCGCTGCGGAGGTGATTCCGCCAGCGTATCCTGCCCCTTCACCGCACGGATACAATCCTTGGATTGCCGGACTCTGGAAATTCTCATCCCTGTGTATCCGCACAGGAGATGATGTGCGGCTCTCTATGCCGGACAGGATGGCATCTTCGCCCGCAAATCCAGGAATAGTCTGTTCGAACTGTTCCATGCCTTCCAAAAAGGCCTCCTCACATTCTGACGGCAGCAGCCCTCTGATATTTGTCCATTCATATGCTCCTTTGATACGTGGTTTGTCATTACGAACCGCATCTTTTCCAACGGATGACACATTCTCCGCAAAATCACGATAGTATTGGACTGGAATACTGCCTTTTCCAAGCTCATATGCCCTTTTTTCGAGCTGTCTCTGAAATGCGATGCCGGCAAGCGGACCGTCTGCACCGTAATCCTTTGGCATAACCTGCACAATGATGGCACTGTTTGCATGACCGCTTTCCCTGTCCGAGTAGCTCATTCCATTCACTGCAATCTGCCTGGGTTCACTAGACGCATTGACTACATACCCTCCCGGACACATACAGAATGAATACACCCCGCGTCCTGTACTGGTCTGTGCGGTCAGCTTATATGGTGCTGCCGGCAGCTTATTTCCATGCTCCTTGCCATACATGCACTCGTTAATAAGGCTCTGGGGATGTTCCACCCGCATTCCGACCGCAAAGGCCTTCGCCTCCATAGGCACATTGATGCCATTCAAATATGTAAATGTATCTCTGGCACTGTGTCCGACTGCAAGCACTGCCTGTGTTGTCTTAATCACTTCACTGTCATTGACTACGACTGCACGCAAAATCCCGTCATTGACCTCAAATCCTGTCACTTTCGCCCCGAAACGCACCTCGCCGCCATTTTTCACGATGTCGTTTCGTAGATTGACGACAACTTTTTTAAGAATATCCGTCCCAATATGCGGCCTGCTCTCATATAGTATTTGTTCCGGCGCCCCAAATTCCACAAAAATGCGAAGCACCTCTCTGTTTCTGCCATTTTTATCCTTTACCAGCGTGTTGAGCTTTCCGTCGGAAAAGGTGCCTGCCCCGCCCTCACCAAACTGCACATTTGACTCGGCATTCAGACTTCCGCCATTCCAAAAGGCCTCCACATCCTTTGTCCTGGTATCCACATCGAAGCCGCGCTCCAGTAAAACAGGCTTATAACCATGCCTGGCAAGCATATATCCACAGAAAAGTCCTGCTGGTCCCATGCCGATAATGACAGGACGATGCGTCAGTTTCTTTTGACCAGACATGGGAAATCGGTATGGCTTCTGGGTATTTCGCACCACATTTTTATTTTTACAGCGCTTTACAGCCTTTTCCTCCAGCCCTTTGTCTTTCAATGTAACACCGAGCGTATACACCTGAAAAATCTGAGGCTTTTTCCGCGCATCAATCGAATGCTTTAAAATGACAATTTCTGACACATCCGTACTATTTACTCCCAGTATCTTTGCAGCTTTCTTTCTGAGCACGTTTTCGTTGTCAAGTATGTCTTTTGGTTCCAGTTTCTGATTGAACCTGCCAAAGAGTATTTCTGTTTTTATCTGACTGATTGTTATCATAATCTATCCTCATTATTTTATTGGCCAGACATCTGCAATGCTGCATCTCTTCCGGCAATTGCACCTGTCGCCCACGCCCACTGCAGATTGTAACCGCCACATACGCCGTCACAGTCCAAAAGCTCACCGATAATATAAATGTTTGGAAACTTTCGTGACGCAAAGTTTTCGTTGACCTCCCCAAGTGGCACGCCGCCACAGCAGACCTGCGCGTTTTCAAATGAATTGGGCGCTGTAATCCGCACCCTGAAATCTGTAAGCATCCTGATACAGTCACTCACTTTTTCCACGCCGGTCTGACCGACTGTCGCACCTAAACCAATTCCATTTTGTCTGCAGACTACCGCAGCGATCTTTTTATGTACCAAGCCCGACAGAAGTTCCTCAACTGTTTTGTACGAAAACATCTCTATGCCCTTACCAAAAACCTGGTCGTCATTGTCCTCTATATAGGGGAGGAAATCAATCCCTGCCTCACACTGCTTTCCGTCATAAAGCGCCCTTGACGCTAACCGACTTAGCTGAAAAACCGGAATACCTGATATGCCGTAATCCGTCAGTTGAAGCTCCCCCTCCTCACTGGCCATCTCCCTGCCGTCAGTCAGCAGACGTATCCTGCACTGCGCCCTGACTCCAGAAAGCGCCTTAAAGAAGGAACCCTCGCACCTGAGCTGCACTAGCGCCGGAAGCGGTTCGATCATGCGGTGTCCCAGCCTCTTTACAAGCTCATATCCCGATCCGTCAGAACCAGAGACAGAAGCAGCTTTTCCGCCGGTGGCGAGAATCAGCCGGTCATATTTTATCGTCTCCCTTTTTTCAGAGACGACTCCGCTCTTCCTGCCGCGTTTGTTCTGCTCCTTATCCCCATAAACAGACTGCGTCACACTGACTGCACCTTCTGTCTGGTTTGGATGGATTGCTGTAATCTCACAATCCGTCCGGATCCGCACGCCGAGCCTGTCACATGCGCTCCGCAGCACATCAAGCACGACTGCCGCCTGCTCCGAGACCGGATACACACCGCCATCCCTTTTTTCTTTGGTATACAATCCAAGACCTTTAAAAAACTGCCTTGTTTTTATCGCATCAAATCTGACAAGTGTGTCATATATTTTATGGAGGGAATCTGCATCACTGCTATAGAACTTGCCTCGAATATCACTCATGTTCGTCAGATTACATCTGCCGTTCCCTGTCATCAATAGCTTCTTCCCCACTCTGTCCTTGTGCTCAAGTATGGTGACTTTAGCGCCATTTTCTGCCGCAAATATTGCCGCAGCCAGGCCACTGGCGCCACCGCCTGCCACAATCACCCGATTTGCCATTTTCATTCACCCTTTCGTTCAGCTGCTGTAAGATTCCAGGAAATGATACACCTGCAGTTCACTGTCCATAAACTTGCCTTCCTGCAGTTCATATCTCACATCCGCCGGGAGATCCTCAACATTTAGTCCTGTCTTAAAGTAGAGCGTCTTCTTATCGTACTTATACACACACACCTCACCGTCAACCTCCATAATATAGAACCCGTTTGTCTCCTGCGTTGTATCATATATGCGCAGCACTTTGATCTTCTCAGCCGAAAAAAGCTCCAAATGCTGTGATTTAAACCCTTTTTGCTTTTCCACAAGCGTAGGCGCCATACTGTCCTCCGCGAGAAGTTTCTCAAGCTCTCCTCTGTTTAAACCGACATATTTCGCTGGAAGCTTTCCCTCTTCCACAGTCATGGATCCGTCTTTCTTGTCAATATTTTCATAAATGCAGACTGTGTCATATGTTGTAACTACATTCATTAGCTGCACCTGATAAATTTCCTCCGCCGTTTTCGGTGACTGACCTTCCAGTTCAGACGGCGCATCCGGCTCCGTCTGGTTTTCTATGCGGTCTCCCTCATTTGGGAAACCATCCATCGTATGCCTTTTCCACAGCAAAACTACCACCAGTATCGAAATCAGTATTAATACAAAAAATAAGCCAATCTTATATCTTTTTTCCATCATCAGCCTCCCCGTGAAACTTGAACACTTTGGCGTCTTTGATATAGTATCAGCTTATTTTTACTTTTTATTCATACGATTCCATCACAATAAACGAATTTTTCTTGCGATTGTCAGGATAGTCCTGCCGCCAGGCATACTTTTTAAGTCACGTTCATTAATCCCTTTCAATAAGATCAGCACCACGAAATACACAATCGCACCGACACCAATGCCTACAAACACTGTAACCACATTGCCTGCAGATTTGGAAATCAGCATACTCAGAACCCCGATCACAATGCCCATCACAACAGAAGCAATCGCTGGTATGGCAAACGTGCGCACCAGTTCCTGATTGTATTTTAAATATTTCTGGATGGACAACGC
>CAMWXA010000357.1 GCA_947178035.1 uncultured Lachnospiraceae bacterium
ATATAGCCGGCCGCCAGCGATTCGAGCATTTCTGATAGATTGACTGTGTGCTCTGCCGGTTCTGTTTTCATGTCCATGTGGGAGACGAGAAGCACTTCTTTGATAAAGTTGTTGAGAGACTGCAATATCTCTGTGCTGCGCGCAAGATATTTTTCGCGGTCTTTGTATACGCCAATCTGCGCCTGCATGCCCTCTAACTGTCCGATCACGACAGCAATCGGTGTCTTGAGCTCGTGGGAGACGCCTGAAAAGAAGAGCATTCTCCGGCGCTCGCGCTCCTTTTCCATCAGAATCGCATCCTCGAGAAAATTATTTCTGCGGCAGATTTCATCAAGCGCTGTGTGCAGTCTGTCGGACAATTCATTGATGCTCCGCGAGAGGATGCCGATTTCATCGTCGCGCAGATCAGGGCAGTACCAGCTGAAATCAAGGTTTGCAATCTTGTCCGCAATGCGGCTGATTCGGATAATCGGCTTTGTCGTGTAGCGGGAAAAGGCAAATGCGCTGACGGAGGAGAGCAGAATCACAAGAAATGTGATAAACGGAATGCTTTTTCGCACCGCGTCTGCAATCTCGTCAGAACGAAGCGGATTGTATTGGGTGATGAGCACATATTCATCATCGGAATCAACAAAACGAAACGGGTATCTGTTTCCCTGAATCGTTCCGGCAGTTGTCTTTTCAAACGTGAATGGACTGACAGCTTCCCCGCTTTGGTCTAACAGGCTGATGTCCGCGCCAGTCTGACGGATAAAGCTGACAAAAAGAGGTTCACTGTCGCCTTTTTGGGCAGTCCACAGGCTGGAGACAAACTGCTCTGTCTGCTGGTCAAGGCTGCGCTGTGCATGCTTTTGGTTGGCATAGGGAAGGAATATCCAGATGCAGCCGTATGCGGACAAAAGGATTGTCAGCGAGAGGAGAAGCAGCAGAAGAAAGGTCTTTAGCGTGAGATTATGCATGAGTTTGTTCATTATTCGTCTCCGATTTTTTTAATTTATAGCCAACGCCGCGGACCGTCTCAATGCAGTCTGCCGCGCCCAGTTTCCGGCGGATATTTTTCATGTGTGTGTCGACAATGCGTGTATCGCTGATGGAAAAGTCGTATCCCCATAGCTTTTCAATCAATGTTTTTCTGGTGACAACGTTGCCTGGTGCCTGCATTAATTCCAGCAGAATTTCAAATTCGCGCAGCGTGAAATCAATTGGTTTGTCTGCAGCACGGACTGTGTGGGCCTTTAAGTCTAGCGATATTTCTGCGTAATGCAGCATTTCCGGCGCGTTTTCTACATTACCATGCAGTGCAGGTGACATCGTTCTGCGTAGCACTGCTTCGACTTTTTGCAACAGTAGAGCCATAGAAACAGGCTTTGTGATGTAGTCGTCAATTCGCAGCTCATAGCCGCGCATTTGGCAGGATTCGCTGTCCAATGCCGTCAGCATTATGACAGGAGCGTCACTTATTTTTCTGATTGCCGCACAGACTTCAAATCCATCGATGCCAGGCAGCATCAGGTCGAGCAGAATTAAGTCAAATGGATGGACGCGAATTATTTCAAGCGCTTCTGTGCCATCACTTGCAGTCGCGATTTCATGATGCGCATTCTCCAAAAAAGTATGCAATAGTTCCTGATAATCAAGATAGTCTTCTACAACAAGTATTTTTGCCATTGTTATCCCTTTCTGAACAAACAAAAGTTCTGCATCTGCAATAATTCATTTTTATGGCCGATTAATAAGAGTCTATAATAAAAACAGTTCAGATTCAAGAGGTATATGCAACAATACAATCTTGTTAAAAACCTCTGACAGAGTTTGTCAAAAATTAAGAATAAATATAGAAATCAGCAGAAGAATCGTGTATACTTGGATAGGTGTTGTACCGTTTGATAAGATAAAATTGCAGCAAACAGATATCGATGGGCATAAGGAGGTAAGTATGAACGAAAAATATAGAAAGATATATATGTTGTTTGCATTATTGATTGGCATATTTTGTGTAAAGAGCAGTGCGGTCTGCGCAGCAGAAAGCAATTCGGTTCTTTTAGAGGCGGCACAGGAAGGGAAAATATATGAGGTAAATTCGGACGGCACAAGAGATTTTGTGACCATTCAGGAAGGTGTTGACAGTGTGGAATCGGGTGATACACTTTTAATTTATCCTGGAATTTACGAGGAGTATGTCATCATTGAAAACAAAACTGTCAATTTGATTGGTGTGGATCCGAAGTATTGCATCCTGATGGCCAACTCGGATAATTACCACCATATTCCGCTTACAATTGCTGCAGGTAAGGTGTATGGTCTGACTATCTGCGGGACAAGCACCGACAAATTCACTTTAGGACTGCCGGATGAGGGAGAAATGCTGGACTATGATCTGTCCAATCCAGAATCGGTCTATGCATGGCAGAATCAATATTCTGGGTATGCGATTCACATTGACCAGAAATATTCAGAAGGAAAAACTCTCAGCATAGAGAATTGTAGGATTATTTCGGAAAATAATTATTGTGTTGGGATTGGATGTTGGGATAGCACAGAAATAACAATTTCAGACTGCGAACTGATTTCTGGTGGAGTAAGTGGATGCATTTTTATCCATAATACAATATACCTGACAGAAGTCGGCACAGCGCAGGTGACCATAAAAGACAGCAGGCTCAATAACTATGTAAGTCCCTATGTAATGGTAGTACATTCTGAGGGGACAAACAATCCGATTGAATTTACGTTCCAAAATGTAAAAGTTAGCACAGTAGCATACGAAAATAACGAATGTTATAATGAATCCAATATAAATACATGGTTTCCTACGGATCAGCTTGAAAACCCTAATGTACGGGCATGGTTAGAGGAGAATGGATATACAAATCTACTGACCGAATTAGTGCATCAGTGCACGGAAAAACAGCATAGAGAATTTAACGATGCGTTGGAAGAACAGAGCTCTTTGCTGGAAGACTGGCCAGAGCTTGCAGAAGGGATCACATATTGGGAGAGCGGCAGTGATGCACCAGTGCTTATGGGAAGGACACGTCAAAATATTGATATGAAAAATACGGGTGAGGAAACGATTGGAGAGGGCTGGTGTGGGCTTTCTGGAATTTATCTGACGGATGCAAGTTATGGTAATACACTGCCTGAGATGAATTATCCGAAACCCCTGACAGAATGAGAAGACAGAATCATAGAAAACTTCCCCGACTATGTCGGGGAAGCTGCATCTCTGGAGTACAATATCTTTAATAAAATTGGTGTTGAGATGGAAGATACAATAATCAAAAAGATAACCGAGGTGAAATATACCGGAGTCAGCAGACCAGCCGATAACCCTTTCTGTGCCACAATCAGTGCAACTTCCCCTCTTGTCATCATGCCGACGCCTATCTTTAACGAATCCAATCCATTGAATTTGCAAAGGTGCGCCATCAATCCGCACCCGATGATCTTTGAGATTAATCCGACTGCGACAAACGCTATGGAAAAGACCAGGATGCTCATTGTTACACTTTCCACATTGGTTTTCAGACCAATGCTTGCAAAGAATACTGGACCGAATAACATATAGGAATTTGTGTCCATTTTTTCTGCGATATACTTGGAATCCCGAATAGAGCAGAGAATAATTCCAGCCACATACGCGCCAGTGATATCAGCGATGCCGAAATATTTTTCTGCGATAAAAGCCATAGCAAGACAGAGTGCCAATCCCATGATTGGAATACGCCTTGTATGTGGGTATTTGTTATCTGCATACTGAAATATTTTGTAGAAGATAAATCCGACCACAATGGCAAATATAAAAAACAGAATGGTATTGACCAGTACTGTCACAGGTTTGGAATCCGGACTCTTAAAACCAATCACAAAGGTGAGTACGATGATGCCAATCACATCATCGATGATTGCCGCACTCAATATGGTAGTGCCGACATGCCCCTTTAATTTTCCCATTTCTTTCAACGATTCCACAGTGATACTCACGGATGTCGCAGTGAGAATTGTGCCTACAAATACTGCTTTGTAGAATTCTTCAGATCCCCATGGCGCGACGCCGTAAAATGCCATGTAGAGAAAAGCACCACATATTAGCGGAACAAATACGCCGGCACAGGCAATCAGAGCGGCGATCGGTCCGGTCTTTAGCAAATCTTTCAAGTCGGTCTCGAGTCCTGCCGAAAACATTAGCAATACTACACCGACTTCGGCAAGCTGTGCCAGAAAATCTGATTGTTCCACCCAGCCTAAAATGCTTGGTCCAATGATAAGTCCTGCAATAATTTCGCCCACGACCTGTGGTGCTTTACATTTTCTGGCCGCAATTCCGCACACTTTTGCGGCAACGATAATAATAGCCAGATTTTTAAACATGAAATACGATTCCATTTTCTTCCCCCTCTTTCGTAATGTAATAGTTATTCATCGTATTTCCGCAGCGATTCGAACTTTTGACTGTGCAATAAATCTCGAATCGTCACGTATTTTCTAGATTACCGTTTACATTATAGTCTTTTGAACATATAAAATCAATACAGAAGGTGTAAACAGCAGCAATTTTTGTTAACGCTTTGATATTGTTTATGTGCACAAAATGATAAAAGGCAAGCATTCCGGCGCACAATTTCCTCTGTTCTGATGGACATAAGAGCAGTGACAAGTAGATTTTGATGGGTGATCAGATAGATATTAGAAGGACGTGAAATTGTATAAAATACACAAATAAAA
>CAMWXA010000358.1 GCA_947178035.1 uncultured Lachnospiraceae bacterium
ATGACTCTACTCTGCACCTTCATCGCATTTCCAATATATAATATGAAGATTACTAAAAATTATCATATGTTATCCGATAAAAAATGTCAAGTGGAAATTGCACAATTTCCGTTACTGGCCGCAGGAAAAATAACTGCCAAACCTACTTCAGGGGATTGTACAAAATTTCCATCTTTCCATAATCTGTCATAATTTCAAGAATCACACTATTGATGATATTATAATCTGTCTCATTGTATTCATGAACATACAGACTGCTCTTGAACTGTATACCAGCCGTGCTGCTTTCCTCAAGACAGCCCATGGCATATGTAGTGATAATATTTCCGATTTCCATAAGGGCTGATCGTTCAATCTCATCCATAAAATCCAGGTGCGGGAGCGTCATACCACTTATTTTGTTGTACAGGCACTCTGCCAGTTTGTCAGATATTCCATATAAGAATAAATGTCTGCCCTTTCCTTCCGCAATTGTCCTGATAATGACCGCGCCTTCCACATCTCCCTTATAAATACACCTTTTTGTCGACTGGATCGGAATATTATACATTTCCGTGAGCAGTTTATTGCCCACACTTTTGATAAAGCTTTCTGTGTCGACAAACGACTCCACCGGCTGAATTGGTATATTTTTGATAATTTTTTTGTCACAGACACACACATGGTTTACAAGCCATGCAAGCAATGTTCCGATAAAGCTCTTTAACGTCTTGGCTGAAAAATTATTGTTCAGCAGATCTTTATATACCAGAACAGTATTGGTAAACTCTCTGTGTATCTTCACATGCTCCTCAAAGCTTACATATCCTTTTTCCTTCTGAAATTTCTCCTCTGTCTCGAAATGGATGATTGTGTACTTTACAAGGAAATCTATCGTTTCCATGCATTCCCGCCTGTTCTTTTCCCAGCTGCCGCTCTTGGCTATTTCAAGCAGATGCTCAATCTTATTAAACAATTGACGGTGCTGTTCATCAATCACATCAACACCTATCCTGTACTCTTCCTTCCATAAACCAGCCATATCATTATCCCCTTCCTCATACATCTCTTTCATATCCCAATTCTGAACAATTCATGAAATACTTCTTTTGTCTCTGCTCCGGCCCACTCTCACAATCTCATTCACCGCTCGTCAGATATGCAGACATGCTCATCTCGTTATTGCACATTATATCATCAGTTGGAAAATATATCAAGCAATAAGTACTCCATTCCCACGGTAAACGCATGTCTATACAAAATGCACAAATATATAACTTGAATTCTTAATTTTTCATGTCTCAAAAACCATTATTTTTGCTTTTTAAGTCTCAAAATTGCATTTAGAGCATTTTGAGGTTTTGTATGTCCTAAGAATTTTGTGAAAAATTACAACCTTGCGTTTACCGTGACTCCATTCCCACGGCAAACGGTTACAATGGGTTACAATTCACACCCACGTCAGTTTTTATTAGCCTATATGTTATTGAGGTGTGAATCAATGTCATTAACTTAAGCTCTTAATAACTGAGATTGGTGAATAAACACAATGATTTATTAGGTATTTTTGAGTATAATTTATTAGTCAGGTTCCTTGAGTTAATGACATTGGGAGTGAACAGTTTTCAAATATTTGTCCATTCTGATTCCTCCTGCTGGCCAATCGTGTCATAGTTCACGCCGATTGCGCTGCATCTTTTTCTGATGGCCTCCTCCAGCTCTGCATCCGCAGCCCAGTTGACACCTGCCTCGTCGCGGCACCTGCCAATATAGGTTTCGCACAGGGCTATCTGATCTTCAGTGCACTCCGACAAATCATACAAATAATATTTCTCTTCGCCGATTGTGTAAATGGATACATTCAGCAGCACATCCTCATTCCCGGCAAAAACTTCATTGTAGATTGCCCCACTTACATAACTTGTCCACCAGCCGCTCAGAATTTCTGCTCCATAAATATCCGTTATTCTTCCGCTTGACAAAATAACGGCCATCCCCACATAATGGTCTCCAGCTCCTCCGGAACCACCATTGATGCACAGACCATTGCGATACTGTTCTGTATAGCTGCGCGCCCAGCATTCATACCCATCTGTCAAATATAGCTGTCCATTATTCTCTGTAAGTACGTAAACAGCAAAGCTGTCATCATCTGGTGAGTAAATATTCAATCCGACAAATTTGATTAAAAAATTCTTGGAATTGCTGTCCGGACATTCCACATATGTATATTGTGCATAATCGTAAGATGTCTTTTCTGAGTATTCCGGATCAAAATAGCTCTGATTCACATACTGTGAAAGCTCTCCAAATGTATAAGATTTTCCTTGTTCCAGATTAAAAATCCTGTATTCGTCCTGTGAATAATCGTTCCCGATTATTGCTGAAACTTTATTGTTTATGAACTGCATGTACAAATCCTGGGGATTTTCATTGTTCTGGACATTCTCAATGTTGTCTTTCGATACAATTTCTGCTTCAGGCTCCTGACGCTCTGCGTTTTCTTCTGACTGCGCTGTCTCATCAGCATTGCTGCCCAAATTATTCACTTGTTCCCCATTGGCTTCATCATTCTGGACATTTCTGTCTAAGTCAAGAGAAATAACCTCCGGTTTTTCCTGTTCATCAGATTTCTGGTCTGCGCAGCCTGTCATGATAATTCCTGCACAAAACAATATAAATAATTTCTTTTTCATAAATACCTCCCACATCAGAAAATGTCCTAGCTGGTTGATCCTGCTGGGACATTTTAACTGTCTATAGCATGTTTTCGCTTATTTATGCAAACACCCATAACCTCTGTAAAATTATTAGCCATCTGTTCAACCTTACCACTCTCATGGTTATTCACCACTGCGACATCCAAAAGACTGTTTATGTCTGGATTCCCGCCTCTGCCAGCATCTTTTTAAGATCCGCTATTTCGGCAGCATTGTCTGCGAGTTTGAGATCTGCATTCATTCTGTCTTTATCGTTATCATTTTCTGTTCCCATACAAGTGCGACTGTGATGTCCGTCGCTCAGATTGTGTTCCCATTCGTATATCAAGTCCTTTTTGTTTTCCCAGAGTTTTAAGGAATTGTCAAATTGACGAGTTATTTATTGACAGTTCCTAACTATATGGCAGAGCAGAATACGGAATGCCATTGTATACTACCATCAATTTCCAATACAGTATTTTTCCTTTCGTTTTGCTATTATATCACACCAGCTATTGCTGCGCAACAGTTTTGATAGTTTCCTCATTTGCACCATCATCTGTCCAGCCTCTTATGGCAAAGGACGTACAGTAAAATGATAAAAGGCAGGAAACCGTGCCGTAAATTTCCCATGGAGGTATCATTATGGATAGAATTTACGACAAATGTTGTGGTATTGACGTGCACAAAAAACTCATTGTAGCCTGTCTCAGACAAGGCAGCAGACAGGAAGTACGCGGGTTTGGTGCAACAACCAGAGAACTTCTCACACTTGCTGACTGGCTCAGTGAAAATGGCTGCGAGATGGCCGCCATGGAGAGTACCGCTTCATACTGGAAGCCTCTGTATAACATCCTTGAATCTTCTGACCTGAACGCCATCGTGGTTAATGCCCGCCATATAAAGGCCGTCCCCGGGCGGAAAACAGATGTTAAGGATGCCGAATGGATTGCTGATCTCCTCCAGCACGGTCTCTTACAGCCAAGTTATATCCCTGCAAGGGACCAGCGTGAACTGCGGGAACTTGTCCGTTACCGCAAAAGCCTTGTCGGAGAACGGCCCCGGGAACCCAGCCGCCTCCAGAAGATGCTGGAAGGGGCAAATATCAAGCTTTCAGGTACAGTCTCCGATATCAATGGGAAAAGTGCCCGCAGTATGGCGTGGAGGACTTTCTGCGCCATCGTGTGCATCTTCCAGTCCTGCACCAGCTGCGAGCGGCAGACGCCCTTGATGCTTAAACCGTTCTTAAGCCTTGCCGCTATGGTTCCCGTCTGGGTCTGGTCATAGCATTTATAGGTGTAGGTAATGAAGTCCATCTTGGTATGCCACTTGGTCTTTGCGAAAGCGTGGCCGCACTGGCACCGCATTTTTCTGCGCCAGAGGTCATCCGAATAGACGTCCCTGTTCTTCCTGTATTTCTCCATCTGCGGCCTCTTTTCCTCTATCAGTTTCTGCACCCGCTCGAATTCCTCTTTGGTGACGATGGGCTGGTGCCTGCCCTCCACGATGACGCGGTCAAGCTCCCCGTTGTTCTTCGCCCTTTTCTGTTCGAGGTAGTCCGGCACGTATTCCTTCCGGTATTCCAGTTCTCCGCAGTAGAGGCGGTTTTTCAGGGTATGGCTGATGGTGACGTAATGCCACAGGCTCTTCCCCATCGCCGTGAGGTCGCCGTCTTTTTCAAGCTGCTTCTTGATCTTCTGGCTGCCGTTGCCCGCAAGGTACATCTTGAAACGCTTATAAAAAATAAGGCATCTGACTGATCCTCTGGTCAAATGCCATAGACGGGCCATGATTTCCATGAAGAAAGTCATGGCCTTTCCACATATTTCTCCGTTAATCTATTCCGGCCGGCTTTGACAAGAATGTGCCATATCCCCGGTTGAAATGCGCTTTTTCATAAAATACAACACGATCAATTCTGGGAAGTGTGGAAAAATAATCTGCTTTTATCGTCTCTGTTAATTTGCCGTCCGACAATATGGGCTTATCGCGAAAAGCCGCTCCCCATGCAGAGCTTTGCTCATTTACATTACTTATTCCCATTG
>CAMWXA010000359.1 GCA_947178035.1 uncultured Lachnospiraceae bacterium
CAGGAATAATCGTAGGTATTGTTTTGCTTGCGATTGGGATTTTTATTTTTGCAATAAAAAAATTACTATAAAATGGGCATTTTTTTACACAAAAACATTTCCTTTATTTTATTTACTTTTTTATTCAAAAAAAAAAAAAAAAAAAAAAAATGAATATATCCTTGTCGTATGTCTCCCCCACACAAATGGATCGATTGCTTTGGAGTCACAGATATTTTTCAGCTGGCATTAAATTTGTGCTTAACCATTCATACCAAGCGCCTGAATACACAGCATCTGTTACAATCCGTCACAAAGCCGCGGGGCTTTATCCCTATAAGGAATAAAGCCCCCATTTATACTATGCCATTATTCAATTTTTACTTACTGCCCTGCCACTTTTCACTATTTTTAACTCTTGATATTACCAGATTTTTCACCAATGTATATCATTACACTTCGAATTTGTAGCCCATTCCCCAGACCGTTTTAATCAAATCTCCTTTTTCTCCCATCTTGCTTCTCAGTTTTTTTACATGGGTATCAATCGTCCTGGCGTCCCCAAAATAGTCATAATTCCAGACACTGTTGAGAATTTTCTCTCTCGAGAGTGCAATCCCCTTATTCTCCATAAAATATGTCAAAAGTTCAAATTCTTTGAAGCTTAAATCTATGGGATTCCCATCGATTGCGACAACATGTGCAGCCTTGTCAATTGATATTCCTCCGCAGGAAAGCACCGCATCCTCCGCGATTTGATTTGTCCGGCGCAGAATTGCCTCCACCCGTGCCACCAGAATCTTGGGGCTAAACGGTTTTGCAATATACTCATCAACGCCCAACTGAAACCCTTGCAGCTCATCCCTCTCGTCCGTGCGGGCTGTCAACATGATAATCGGCACTTTGGAATAGTTTCTTACTTCCCGGCAGACCTGCCACCCGTCCATCTTTGGCATCATCACATCCAGTATAATCAGCGCAAGATCCTGATTGTCAAAAAAAATATCAAGCGCTTCACTTCCATCGCCTGCTTCCATGACATCGAAATTCTGTTTTACCAGAAAATCCTTTACAAGCTTTCGCATCCTGCTCTCATCATCCACTACAAGTATTTTAAGCTTATTCATACCAAAACATATCCTTACATCTATTCTGCAATCAAGAGTTCTTTCTCTTTCTCTCTGATTACTTGTTCTCTGTCAGACAGCTGCTGTTCCCACTCGGCATATCGGTTCTGAAGCACTCTCTCATAGTTTAATATTGTCGGTTTCGAACTTGTGGTCGATATCACAAACATAGCAGCCACTAAAAAGAGCAGACCGATATTTACTAGTATAGAAGTTTTCCTGCTAAAAAATTCCTGCTGGGGCTTTTCCTTTTTAATAGGTTTGCGGCTTGCCTGTATTTTCTCCACTGTCGGATTAGCACTCTCCCGCATACTGTACACACCATACACAGGTATGTTGGCGATCTCCTCATCTGTCGGGGGATTTTCCTGCAGTATCCTCTGAAGTTTCTTGAGAAAATTATAACCTACCGGTGTCTTGAACACACGGTTGTTTATCGCTTTTTTATATACCGCATTCACCATCTCATAATTCTGGTAATCCAGTTTCTCTTCGAGTCGCTCTATGCGAAGCTGCTCATTCTCAGCAAGCTCCGCATCCTTCTGTGTTCCAAACTGAAACCCATCCACAACCCAATCCGTCTTATCTGCCATCTGGTATTCCTGCCTTTCGCTGATATTGATCCGCAATATCCATCAAAGGTCCTCGATGATCTTGTAAGTATCCTTATACAGTGTCGCCAGACGTTCCATCTCATCATCAAGATTCATATCCTGGACTCTGAGCTTCTCCACCATCGGTATCAGCAGGTGATACATCTCATTGATTCCGAGATTCGATACAAATCCCTTCATTGTATGCGCCCCCTCAAAGGCTTCCTTACAGTTTCCCTTCTCATAAGCCTCCTTGAGTTTGTCATAGCTTGAATCGTCAAGAAATTTCCTAAGACATTTCAGATATAGATTCTCATTATTTAGAAAACGCTTCATCGTGCCATCTATGTCAAATCCTTTTTCTTCTAAAAATTTCTTCTGATTTGCATCCATGTGGTCACCCTCCATTCATCCTACTGCTTCCATCCCACTATTTACATGCATATTCAAACAATAACTTCATATCTGAATCAATCCTGCATCAATCCACTCACATCAAGAATCAGCGCAATACTGCCATCGCCAAGCTGTGTACAGCCCGATATTCCATGCACTTTCTTCACATATGGTGGTATTGGCTTCACAACGATCTCCTGCGTTCCAATCAACTCGTCAATCAAAACGCAAAGCGTGTTTCCTTCATATTCCAGAAGAAGCATTACACCGTCCTCAACATCAGTCACTGCGTCCTCTAAATCATACTTCTGGCTAAGTCTGAGGATTGGATAACACTCACCGCGAATCATGACATACTCCTCGCCGTTCGGTTCATGGATCAACTGATCATCTGTCACGCGGATAAACTGCTTAATCGCGCCTGTCTCCATCACAAACTTCGTATTGCCGTTTCTCATGACAATACCATCTATGATCGCCATTGTCAGAGGTATTTTCATTGTCATCGTAGTGCCTTCACCCTCGACCGAATCGATATCAAGCACACCACCGATCTTCTGGATATTTTTGACCACAACATCCATACCTACGCCACGTCCAGAAAATTCAGTGACTTTTTCTTTAGTCGAAAATCCAGGGAATGTAATAAACTGAAAAATTTCTTTGTCACTGTAATCACTTTCGATGCGGTTGTCAGGAAGAATACCATTCTCCCATGCTTTCTTATAAAGCTTATTTCTGCTGAGACCTTTCCCGTTATCCCGCACAGAAATCCATACCTTTCCGCCCTCATTCTTCGCCTCAAGCGTAACCTTTGCAGTCTCTGTCTTTCCGGCCGCCTCTCTCTCCTGCGGCATCTCAATCCCATGATCAACCGAGTTTCTAACCAGATGCATCAATGGATCCGAAATGTTCTCTATGATATTCTTATCCACTTCCGTCGCGTCACCGATCATCTCAAACTCGATATCTTTTCCAAGTTTCCTAGACATGTCAAATACAGTTCTGTTCATCTTCTGGAATGTATTGGTAAGCGGCATCATACGCATCGACATAATGAGTTCCTGCATCTCTGTCGTGATCTTTGACAACTGTGATGCAGCCTTTTGGAAATTTGACAAGTCGAGATTCGGCACCTGCAAATCTGGATTCTGCAGCACAACTGATTCTGCGATAACCATCTCACCCATCAGATCCATCAACATATTCATCTTATCGATATTGACACTCATAAATGCCTGTTTTACTTCTTTTTTCTTTTTCTTTGAGATCTGTTTTGCCTTTCCGGCTTCTTTCTGAATGACATAATCGCCTGGCTGCGGATCTGCTTCTTTCTTCTGTTCCTCTGGATTTGCTGCGGGAGCGGCAATGGTTTCCTCTTGAATAGGCTCACCCGAGAACCCTCTCTCAAATTCCGCATTGGAGCACTCCATGATCTCAATTCCGCTTATTTCTGAAGTCGTATCAAGAAGTTCGCGAAGCCTATCTTCTGTGAAATCGCCTCTGACAAGCATCTTAAAACCTTCGGCAATAATTACATCCGAAGAAGTTTCATCGGTAAGGATATCCTCCGGCGTATAATGTACATCCTCTGTAAATTCCTTCAAAGCATAGGTAGCAGAATACGCGCGCAGATTGCTCATCTGGGTATCTTCATGGTATGTAATCTTAATGCGAAAACATTTCGCATCACCAGACGCCTGCGGTGCGATATAGAACTGATTGGGACCCAGATCCATACTTGACGAAGCCGCTGCTGGCGCTGCTTCCTCCTTTTCTGGTGCGGCTCCGTCAGGCGAGTCAATCACACCTTTCAGCTTCACAAGAAACTTATCCATCAATTCTATTAATTGGGAATTGTCGCCGTCCGGATCAGTTCCGTCTTTAATCTTTTCCATTTCCCCATTGATAAAATCCAATACCTGAAACACAATCTCTGTAAGTTCCATATGAGGTTCTTTGATACCGATGTTTTCACGCAGGTAATAGAATATATCTTCCAGTTTATGGGAAACTTTCATAATATTGTCATACATCATCACACCTGAAGAGCCTTTGATCGTATGCATGATTCGAAAGATCTCGTTGATGCTATTCTCATCAAATGCATCGTCGTCTTTCGTTTCCAGTACGATCTCCTCCAGATTTTCCAAAAGCTGGCCATTCTCATAAATGTATATGTCCACCATTCCGTCTAAATTGAATTCCTCAGCCATGTAGGCACCCCTTCCATATCATAACATTAATCTTACGTTTTTTCGCATTGTGTTACCCTGGTCACAATACCGTTACTTATAATTTTATATCCATTTTGTACAATAGTCAATGTTTTCTGATAATTTTATTCTATCAGTTCCATCCAATTTTTTCTACAAAGTGTGTGTAAATCGATAAAACTGGTATTGCCGGGCCTTGAAAAGTGCTGCCACTGTGTTTCAAAAATTCCATAGTTGCTTCGTCCAGCTCAGTACTCCCACATTTTAGACATCTTCCCTCCGCATAGTCAAGTGCTCTACATTTTTTACAGAAAAATATTTTTAAATGCCTCATAATACCTATATTCCTTCCTTTTATATTGTGACCTATGCAATATATTTTTAATAAATATATAAT
>CAMWXA010000360.1 GCA_947178035.1 uncultured Lachnospiraceae bacterium
TTCCAACAATAAATGACTGCCTGATATTGATGTAATCGTTAATTGTCTCTCTATCCTTCGACGCGCAGACCATTCCGACAACCTGGTTCGTACTGTCTGTTACAGGTACATAATACCCATAATAGAGCGATCCGTTGATGTCAAAATCATTTCGGTTGTACTCATTGCCGCCGTTCAAAACCTCTGCAGCGACTTTAGAGTCTGCCTTGGTACCCACAAGCGGGTTTCCCTGCGAATCTTTGATTGTTGTTGCACGCCGCACATCCCCGAAGAACAGAGTAATCTCACCACTGTTCTCGATCGCATACTGTTCAACCAACGCTCCTAATTCCTGAGAAAGATTTACATCACCCTTGTACAGGTCATCTCCCTGCATGGAGTAGTCACCTGACGATACGCCATCGAGTGCAAGTATTGTGCCTCTTGCCATAGCTTTGAGCGTCTTGTACGTCTCCGACTCCATCCCCTGCCTGAGCGTAACTGTAGAAACGGTCACAATAATAATACATGCCAACATCATTGGCAGTGATACCAGTGCAATCACCAACCACTTGATAGTAAACCTACTACCTACTTTGTTTTGTTCATTCATAAGTAACTTCCTTTCACACAATATTCTATTAACTTTCCGTTAAGGTAACAATTCAGAATGATTCTAATTACCTCAACTGCTTAATCTCTATTTTAAATTGTTTCAACGATTAAGTCAATAGTATATATTGTCTGTCAGTTAAAAATTTTGTATTTGTTTGGCACATCCTGCCAGTTTTACCCCAAATTTCCTTTGTAAATCCAAAAGATTCAGAATGCCAGATATTTTTTCATCGTGCGCAGAGCATTTTTTTCCAGCCGCGATACCTGCGCCTGGGAGATACCAATATACTCGGCAACCTCCATCTGTGTTTTACCCTCAAAGAAACGCAGATTAATGATTTCATTCTCCCGCTCGTCGAGTTTTTTCATCGCCTCACTCAGAGAAATATTCTCAACCCAGTTGTCCTCCTTACACTTCTTATCACTGATCTGGTCCATCACATACAGCGTGTCCCCACCCTCTGTATACACGGGTTCATACAGGCTCATAGGATTCTGTATCGCGTCAAGTGCATACACGATATCCTCCTTTGGAATACCGATTTCCTCCGATATTTCCATAATGGTCGGTTCGCGCAGATTCTTTTTGGTGAAATTCTCTTTGGCATAAATTGCCTTGTATGCGGTATCCTTTAATGAGCGGCTCACGCGGATCGGATTGCTTGAATCCCTCAAAAATCTTCTGATTTCCCCGATAATCATAGGGACTGCGTAGGTTGAGAACTTCACATCAAGACTCGAATCAAAATTATCAATTGCCTTGATCAAACCAATACACCCAATCTGAAACAGATCATCCACATTCTCATTGGATTGCGAAAACCGCTTGATTACACTTAAAACCAGCCTCAGATTTCCTCTGATATACTCTTCTCTTGCCTGCATATCCCCCTGTTCTATCTTTGCAAAAAGCGCCTGTTTTTCCTCATTTTTAAGTACAGGGAGCTTTGACGTATTTACACCGCATATTTCTACTTTTCCAAGTGCCATATTGATAATCCTCCATCTCTTCTCGTTATAGCTATGCCACACAGTATCTTGGCTGCATGAGCATATGTATGAAGGTGTAAATACGTCTATGTATGCTGTCCTGTCATTTGTTTTAGCTTGCCATCTCCTTCTTTAACCGTTTCATGATCTTCTTTTCGAGTCTGGATATATAAGACTGTGATATTCCTAAGTAATCCGCTACTTCCTTCTGGGTCATCTCCATGTCATCCGGGTTGTTCAGACCAAACCGCAGCATGATAATCGTTCGCTCACGCTCCCCTAATTTTGATATGGCGTGCTTCAACTGGCTTCGCTCCACCTCACTTTCCAGATCCTTATATATCACATCCTCGTCCGTTCCGAGAATGTCTGACAGAAGCAGCTCATTTCCATCCCAGTCGACGTTGAGCGGCTCATCAATCGACACTTCGAGTTTCGTCTTGTTATTCCGTCTCAAATACATCAAAATCTCATTCTCAATGCATCTCGACGCGTAGGTTGCGAGCTTAATATTTTTGTTTCGGTTAAAAGTATTAATCGCTTTGATAAGACCAATCGTCCCGATGGAAATCAAGTCCTCCACTCCCACACCAGTATTGTCGAACTTTTTGGCAATGTACACGACAAGCCTTAAATTGTGCTCAATTAACAGCGCTCTTGCCTCGTTTGCACATTCGGTTTCCAGTCCGTTGATCGCCCTGTTCTCTTCCTCGCCTTCCAGTGGCGGTGGCAGCACTTCAGAACCTCCTATATAGTGAATTTCGCTTCCCGCTTCATTCTTATTTTTATGATTCATTTTTTTAAGGGATAATCTCATTTTCCCCGGCAGATATAGTTTTATAATCATCGTCTTCCTCCACTTTCTCACATAATCAGGCTGTGGTTTAGAATCATCTGAAAGTCGCCATTTTTTGACAGCTTTCCTTTGTACAGTGCTACCACTGCACCCTTCTTCACCACCTGTTCCTTTTCTTTTTGTATGATCAACTCATCTACCACAATCCCTTCCAGAATCCCATGTTCTTTTCCAACACTCTGATAAGGAATGATTTTATATTTCTGCGGATACTTTTCCAGCCATCCTTTTGTCGTATCTGTCTCCTCTACTACAGACACTGGTTTTCCGGACACCGGATCCGTCAGAAAATTTCCGGTGTCAAACAGTGCCTTGTACACAACATTTTCTCCCTCTTCCATCAATGTAACTTCATATATGTGTCTTGACTCTACCAGTCTGCGATAAACAAGCATAAAGATTACAATCCCTGCAATCAACGCTGTCACCACAATTTGTGCCAGTCCATTCCCCACAAGTCTGCTTGCACATTCCATGAGCTTTCCATACGCAAACACCATTCCATGCAGATATATGATTCCCATGGCAAGTCTCTGGAGCGCTCCTCCACGCTTGACAGGCTGCTGTATGCAGATGAGAAGCATCACGGCATCCAACACAAGCACCAGCACGATATATACTATGTTAAAGCCAACGCCTGACATCAATATGATCACTGCCCCTATGCCGCCACTTACTGATGCAGCCAGCAGTCTCAAGAAATTAATTCTTTCTTTCAGAAGCAGCAAAGTCAATAGCAGCAGCAGCATATCCATCAGAACATTCTGTGCCAGAAAAACATCAATGTATACCTCATAAATTCGTATCACCTCCGTCCCTATGAAACGATTATACAAAAAATGTCCCATGCTTTTTTGTCAAAGCATGGGACGAAATTATGTTAATTTTTCGACTTTTTATGAGCCTGCACTATCTCTTCAAGAAACTTGGTATGTTCAAGGTCTGTTCCTTCACATTACTTCTCAAATCAGCAGGAGGCTTGACACCATTGTTTGGCCTGGGCTGGGCTGGGCCTTGTGGTGCTTGTCCATTTGGCGGTATCACATTGATCCCCGCCGGTGCCTGCGGTCTTGGTCTTACTGGCGCATTTGGTATATTATTGGGCTTCACCGAAAAATTACTGTTGATCCGCCCCATATTGTTGACCGGCGAATTCGGCGCTGTCTCAACGATACCAGTCGCAATAACTGTGACCGTACAAGAATCCGTCATGTCCTCATTGTACATCGCTCCGAAAATTACATTGATATCCTCACCGGCAAGCTCCTGTACATAACTTGCTGCGTCATTTGCATCAAAAATAGAAATATCACCTGAAATATTGAGAATGACATCTGTCGCTCCGCTGAGGGTTGTCTCAAGAAGCGGTGATTCGACAGCCATCTTGATCGCCTCTGCCGCTTTGTCCTCACCCTTGCCATATCCAATACCAATATGTGCGATACCTTTTTCCTTCATAACAGTCTGTACATCTGCAAAGTCCAGATTGATAACAGACGGTACATTGATCAGGTCCGTGATACCCTGCACAGACTGCTGGAGCACCTCGTCGGCTTTCTTCAAAGCATCCGGCATGGTTGTCCTCCTGTCGACAATCTCAAGTAACTTGTCATTAGGAATGACAATCAATGTATCAACATGCTCTTTTAACTTCTCAATCCCTGTCAACGCATTTGTCATACGCGTGCGGGCCTCAAATTTGAACGGTTTTGTCACTACACCGACCGTAAGAATACCCATTTCCTTAGCAATCGCTGCTACGATAGGCGCTGCACCTGTACCAGTACCGCCACCCATTCCACAGGTGACAAATACCATGTCTGCGCCCTTTAATGATTCCTTTATATCCTCTGAGCTCTCCTCTGCCGCCTTCTCGCCGACCTCAGGCTTTGCTCCAGCGCCAAGTCCCTTAGTCAGCTTCTCCCCGATCTGCAAAAGCTTTGGTGCCTTGCAGAGCTGCAGAGCCTGCTTATCCGTATTGACCCCTATAAATTCAACACCAGTAATCGCCTCATCTATCATTCGGTTGACGGCATTATTGCCTGCGCCGCCTACACCTACTACTATGATCCTTGCCGCTGCATCTGTTTCATTTGATCTAATCTCGAGCAAGTTTCCTTCCTCCTTCATAATTCCTATTAAATTCCATCTAACTTATCATATAATTTTTTGCGTAATTAATCAACCTATTTTTTACTGTTCTTTTAATTTATCATGGAACTTAATTTTCCTCTCATTCTTTCATTTTGTTTCCTTTCATTTCGT
>CAMWXA010000361.1 GCA_947178035.1 uncultured Lachnospiraceae bacterium
AAATGATCGCAAGAAAAGATACGCTTTCATTAAAGATTCATTTATATAAGGAGATTGTGAATGTCGCAAGTCAGGCATCTTACCGGGCAAGGAACACAGAGATTAAGATAAAACCTGCAATATCTGTTGTCGACTGGCAGGCAGAGATTGACAGGATGGCAAAAGAACTGCGGCTGTTGGATAATAAGCTGCAGGAAACCAACTGGAAGACAGATTTAATAAAATAACTTAGGAAATGCAAGGTAGCAGAAACACAGTGAATGTCACGCGGCGACAGCGCAAGTCGTAACCGGTACACACGACAGAGCACGTGTTGGGGTTCGATTCCCCGAAGAATCGTTATGCTCCGACTGCGTACAAATGTATCGTGACAAATAATTGTTATTACCAGACATTAGGTGGATTTGTGAGGGTGGAAAAGGGGAAAGTGGGAGTAAATTTGAATAGAACATATGTAGAAGGAAAAAGAAACGTTTTATTTGCGATAATCGGAATCAGTATTTTGTCTCTGACAGGCTGTGAGAGCGGAAATGAGGCAGATCTGGCAGAGAACAGCGGCAGTGCATACGAAATTGACCTGGCAGAGAACAGTCCAGCAGAGAACAGCCCGGAAGAGAGCGGCTTGTCAGTGGAAGAGACATGTATTGAAGACACGATACCACTGGAGAGTCAGATTGCTACAGAAGAGGAATCATCATCGGAGGAGGCAGAAAGCGAGGTGGAATCCGCCCCTGTCATAGAAGTACCGCAGCTGCCCGATACAGGCAGGAAACTTGTGGATTTCGTGCCTGAGGGATGGGAGCTTCTGGACAGCGTGGAATTGGATTTTAATCAGGACGGAGTCTCTGATTACGTAGGTGTACTGGAGATTGCAGATCAGGCATCTCCGCGGATATTGTTTGCGATAGCCAGTGATGGGACTGATGCGTATCGCCTGGATTTTCAGAATATCAATCTGATCCTTTCAAGCAATGAAGGTGGTGCTTACGGTGATCCGTATCTGCCATTGACAGCGGAGGGAGCATCGTTTACCACATATGCATACGGCGGCAGTTCGTGGAGAGGGGAGGATACGAATACATATACCTACCGTGATGGGGAGTGGTGGCTGACATCATCAGAGTATACATTTGGATATTTTGAGTATACGACAGTGTATCGTGCAGATGACTGGGTAAGCGGTGTGGGAATCAGGAAAGAGCGGGACTTTGGCTGGAATATGACGGAAGAAGAGTACACAGCGACAGAATATGATGTGGTATATGAGCTGACACTGGATGAGCCGTTGACGCTGGAACAGGCTGGCTGGCGAAGAGCGGTCGCACCGGACCGCGTGACAGATTGGGGCGTGGCAGACATTACATATGGAGCGGGAGTGGAGCTTTCCAGGGAACTGGTCAGGCTGCCGGATGAGGCGCATGTAGATTATTGCGACGAGGACCGTATACTCTATACATTTTCGGATGAGGGCGAAGATGTCTATTATCTCGCTATGTATAGCTGGCAGGATAAGGTGCTGTCTGTGCTGGCGCAGGAAGATGCCAAGATGGATGACTTGGAGTATTACAGAGGAAAAATATATTATACAACTGCGATAGAGGAAAATCTCAAATGCAAAACAGTGAATGACGAAAATGAACAGAACACACAGGAAGACAGGATCGTTGAGATCAGGCTCAACCGGATGGAGATGGATGGAACTGGAAAGGAAACACTCTACAAATATCGCTATCCGGGAGCTGACTTGGAAATCATAGATCTAACAGGGAGCACAGTTCCTAATCTGTATCTGAATTATGAAATCAGCGGGAATGAGATTGTCATGCAAGTGCATGAAGGGAATGAAACAGATCCCTTTTACAGGATGAACATCGACGGAAGTGGAATCAGGAAAATTGGCCAGCTAAAGCAAAATAGTTAAGTATCAGAAAGGTGGAAATTTTATGAGAATGTATGATTTAATTATGAAAAAGCGCAATGGCGGCGCTCTGAGCGGCGAGGAAATTCGTTTTATGGTACAGGGGTACACAAAAGGCGAAATCCCAGACTACCAGATGTCAGCGATGATGATGGCAGTCTATTTTCAGGGGATGAACGAGGACGAGACGCTGGCGCTCACGATGGAGATGGCAGAGAGCGGTGATATGCTGGATCTGAGCGATATCCGCGGCGTGAAGGTGGATAAGCATTCCACGGGCGGTGTGGGTGATAAGACTTCGCTGGCGCTGACGCCGATGGTGGCGGCAGCGGGCGTCACTGTGGCGAAGATGAGCGGGCGCGGCCTTGGACACACAGGCGGCACGATTGACAAATTAGAGAGCTTTACGGGATTTTCGACCGCAATCTCAGAAGAGCAGTTTAAAGAGAATGTCAACCGCATCGGAATCGCAATCATGGGACAGACCGCGGATTTGGCACCGGCAGATAAGAAGCTGTATGCACTGCGGGATGTGACAGCCACGGTCGACAATATGTCCCTGATAGCGTCTTCCATCATGAGTAAGAAGCTCGCGGCGGGCGCGGATGCGATTGTGTTGGATGTCAAGACCGGAAGCGGAGCCTTCATGAAGACAGAGGAGGATTCCTTTGCGCTGGCACGCGAGATGGTCAAAATCGGAAACGGGGCAGGCAGAAAGACGATCGCGGTAGTGTCCGATATGGACCAGCCCTTAGGCTATGCGGTCGGCAACGCGCTGGAGGTGCGGGAGGCAATCGATACCTTAAACGGCAATGGACCGGAAGATTTCGTTGAACTATGCATGACGCTTGGTTCATATATGCTTGTGGCGGGCGGAAAGGCAGCGACAAAGGAAGAGGCGGAGCACATTTTGACAGAGGTCATCGAGAATGGCAGTGCATTGGATAAGCTTGCGGCGTTTATCGAGGCGCAGGGGGGAGACAAAGAGCTTGTGTATCATCCAGAAAGACTTCCGCAGGCATCGATCGTACAGGAAATCGAATCCCCATCAGATGGCTGTATCCAGAAAATTGTGTGTGACGAGATTGGGATCTGTTCGCTGATCTTAGGCGGCGGACGTGAGACTAAGGAGAGTGAGATTGATCTTTCTGTCGGTCTCGTGCTGCACAAAAAAGTCGGTGACGTGGTAAAGAAGGGGGATTCCCTCGCGACAATCTATGCCAATGACCAGGCAAAGCTTGATATGGCCAGGGAGAGATTTTTGCAGGCGTACACGATTGACAGGAATTCTGTGGAAAAAAAGCCGCTCATCAAGGGAATAGTAATTGAATAAAAGACATAGAATGAAGTATAGAAAACCTATACTTCATTTTTGGGTGCTGATATGAGTAGACATGATAATTCAAGATATCATGATAGTCCAAGATATCATGATAGTTCAAAATATCACGGTATGTTCAAACAAGATATGATGAGTGCTGGAGAACGCTTTGCAGATACATTTTCTCTGCCCAAAGATATGGTAGTGAACGCTACTTTATTTCATATGGTGGGAGCCTCGGAACTTTTTGTCGAGAACTTTAAGGGAATCATATCTTACACTTGCCATAGCATTTTGATCAAAGGGAACCATATGAAATATTGTGTGTGCGGGGATTGTCTCACAATCGAGTATTATTCGAGTGAGGACATGAAAATATCAGGTCAAATCAAGGAGGTAAAGGTGATAAGGAACTGATTTGAGGTGGAGCTCTTGCAGAATGGATGGATACGCTTTGTCAGAGGGTTTCTGGTCATCCGGCTTGACGGAGATTACATGGAACGCTTCTTCAATATGTGCAGAATGCATGATATTGATTTGTGGGGAATCAGGAAAGAAAGAGAACAGGAAAAAGATATTTGCATGTGTGAGGCATATGCTGCTGATTTTTTTAAGATGCCGCCTCTGTTAAAGAAGACAGGCACAAAGGTACATGTGGTCAAGAAGAAAGGACTCCCCTTTTATTTTCCTTTTATTAAGAAAAGGATTATTTTTTTTGCTGGTGTAATCATATGTCTGGCATTGTTGAATTATGTGACGGATTATGTCTGGGCAATCGAGTATGTTGGCAACCTTCAGGTGAGCGATGATGAGCTTTCAGATTTTCTGAAGCAGGAATCGATTCATTATGGGATGAAGAAAAGCAGTATTAACTGTGAGGACAAAGAGAAAAGGCTTAGAGAGACTTTTCAGAACGTGACATGGACCTCTATCTACTTCGAAGGCACAAAGCTTTTTATTGAGATCAAGGAAAATGAAAAGTCGGAACCTGTGCAGATCGAGACAAGAGGAACCAATATTATTGCAAATGAAGCGGGTACGATTACTTCTATTGTGACAAGAAATGGTGTTCCTAAAGTAAAAGCTGGCGATACCGTCGAAAAAGGGCAGGTGCTTGTGGCAGGCGGAGTCCCAGTGTACGATGAGAGCCAGACCATTGTCAACTATCAGATTTACGATGCGGATGCGGATGTTTATATCAGGACACCGATTGAGTACAAAGGTGTGATTAACAGCGGCTACCCGGTCATGATCTATACAGGCAGTCACGTCAAAACAGGGTTTGCGGAAGCTTTTGGTTATCATATTGATGGAATGCCGATATGGGATTTTATAGAGCAAAATATCCTGAGAAAAGAGAAAGAGAATTTGTATGAGATAGCAGTGGAAAAACATCAGGTAGTTTTACTTGATAATATTTACCTGCCGGTGTATTATGGAAATATTGACAGAAAAGAATACTA
>CAMWXA010000362.1 GCA_947178035.1 uncultured Lachnospiraceae bacterium
TCAGCCTTTCAGCATCTTCTATGGTATACACTCCGTCAAAAAGCATCTTAATCATAGCAGCTCCTCCTTTACAAAATGCATCAATCCTTTTGTTGCCCCCTTGTCTAAAATTGCATTTACCTTTGGCTTATTAACACGAAACTCACATATTTTGTCACATTTCCGGCAATCCTTTAACCAACATTCACTCAATTTCTGATGCTCATGATTGTATTCCAATACAGTCCCCTTGGTAAGTCTGCTGAGTTCCATCTCATAAAAATTCTCTTTGTTATTATAAACGACTGCAAATTCTTGTATCTCTTGATTTGACAGCAGATCAGAATGAACTAACATCTGCTCAAAGCACTCTGGTAATATCAAGTGTACTATTCCACCACTTTTCTCCCGCTTTTTGCAATGCGTTATAATACTATCGAAATGATTTCCTATACCACCAGCATCCGCAAAAAGCAACAGCCTGTCAGTCAATTGCCTTTGTCTCATGCTCTTCAAAATATTGCCCTTGCCAAATGTCGATTCAACAAGTAAATCTTGTACCACATCATTCATATAATTATAACCTGCGCGAGAATCCTCCATAAACATAACATCATAATGTGCCGATAGTTTGCATTCCGCCAATTTATACTTCATACCGATTTGGGTCAGACCCTTCTCATCCCTCTCTGCATGATACAGGCTTTTATATGAAAAATTGATATTGCTGGGCAGATTTCTCGTAACACATATACAGTACACATTTTTATCCTTAATGGCTAACGCGATCTTATTTGCATAAAATTCATCAGCGATAAGTATACACGGGTTATCTCCCAATAAAGCCATTCTATCCTCAAAATTCTGCTTATTTGATATCACATAGAAATCAAGATCACACACAATCTCATCCTTTGCACCAGTCTCTATCAGCTGTTCTACTTCCCTGACAAACAATGACTTCCCGGCTCCTGAAAAACCAGATATAAATACATATTTCTCATCCGTTTCAATATCTACATGCACAAATTCAGTGTTCATTTTAAAATACATATATCGCATTCACCGCCTTGTATATAACATGATAACAAATTATAACATCTAATCACCACAGCGACAAGCATTATATAGAATCATCACTGTCCTGACGCACTCCATAACCCCCAAAACACCCTATTATCTACAATCTCCACAATAAAGCACACAAACCCCCCCCAACTGTGATATACTATAATTCAACACAACACCACCAAGGAGGTTTTTATGGATACCACACCCGTCTATGAACTCAGAACACGGCTCCGCGCAGCGGCTATTGCTGGAACGAACCTGCTTTCGGAGGACTTTCGCCTGAAAAAGGCGCTGGAGAACTTCGCCCCGCTGTCCTGTGCATCGCCCGTATTTGCCAAAATATATGAAATGACAAAAACGCTCTTACAAAGCAACTCTCCCAGAGAATTGCTCGACACGATAACGCTCGTTGACTCCGTTATCACAACCCTGGGAACGGTCGAAACTGTGGGCGTACCTGAACCGCTCGACCTCTCCGAAAGTCCTGCCGGGATTGTAAATACGCCCTATTCAGAATTATCGGTTGTAATCAACGCGTTTACAGGCAAAAAGGACGGAAATCTCAACGCATCCCCGGAAATATTCCGCGATTACAGAGTCATGCCCTATCTGAAGGCAGCTCTTGGAATGTCGGCCGGCCTGGCAGACACTGCTGTCATCATTCTGAAAAACATGGGCCAAACGGTTCTGCCCATGCTGAAAAAGGATTTTGATCCCAAAGGAAAAAAAGAAATGCAGCGGCGGCTCCACATCATAGAGACAATCGGCGGAAAGGACGAGAACGCTTTCTATCTCGAACAGCTCCCGCATTCCGAAAAGGATATTCGCAGACTGCTGATCTATTCCCTGCGCTTTGACGAGAACAATACCGAGCTGCTGATCGAATTGACGCAAACCGAAAAAGGCAGGATAAGAGATGCCGCATTCTGCGCGCTGGGCTGTATGGAAAGTGAAAAGAGCCGCATCTACTTTGAGGAATTTGCCGAAAAAGAGCCTGTATATACTTTAAACCTAATGCGCAATATCACCACAATCTGGTCGGGCCGCCTCACAGCACGACTCATCAACAAAATCCTGAACGAGGAAAACATCACGTTCTCGCAGCTTCCAAAGACAAAGCTGAAAGCAAAGATTGACAGCGATACGATTGCAGCCGCGATGTCCGGTAAATGCGGCCCGGAAATTGAACAGCTCTACCGGGAATTTCGCCCTGAAAATGATATGATGTTCCTGCACATGCACCTTGGAAATTCCATTGCCGCGACGCGTGACGAAAGCTTGAGAAAGCTTGCGATAGAACTGAACCACACTTCCAAAACAAATGGGAAATACTTCTATGCGGAACTCATAGCAAAGCTTCTGGGAAACGAGGACTGCTCTGAGTGGCTTGAAATACAGTTAAGAGCTTCCTTCTATGGAAAAAACAGCACCGGACTGCACAATGACCTGTTCACTGTACTGCGGTTTATCCGATTCAAAGATGGTGCCTATTACCTCTCACAGCTTCACAATGACTGGATCAATGACGACTTGATAGAAATCAATGCTGAAATCAGACAGCCAGTCAAGTCGACAATTACCGATCTGCTGATCAAATATGACAAAAGCTTTTCGGATACTGTTTTGTCGCACTGGATCGACCCCGATGATACGGAATACTGCCAGAAACTAGGCGCTTATTTTTGCAAAAAATGTGTGCGCTCTGACCACCCTGAGTTTCAACTGCGTTACATCGAAAAATGCGGACTGCAGAACATCCCGGGGCTGGCACTCGATTATTATAAAAATCATAAGAAAAACAACTACTATTCTCTCGGGATAAAGGAATTTGTGCTAAGCTGCCCCGGAGACAATCACTACAGACGCGCCGAAGCGCAGTCCATTATCGACTACGCAAAACAGGAAAAAAACAGCTGGTTTGATGTCGACGGGTTTGAGACATGGGTGAAAAAGGAATTGATTTAGATACTGTAAACTCTTTTTTGATATGAATCCGCGAATTATATCAAAAAAGAGTTTTTTTGGTAAATTTTTTTGAAAAGTGCCTAACATTTTAATGCGTATGGAGACTATATAGGTACAACATTGATCAATGGGAAGTGTATTGAATATGAAAAAAAATGAATTGTTGAAAGTAATGGATGACGCGTTGCTGGAAAAGCTTTTTGGATTCTGCTATGCCAGGACAAATGACAGCCACGAGGCGCAGGAGCTGTGTTCTGATATCATCTTTGAGCTGGTAAAAACGGCTCATGCGGAGGGCAGCATCGAAGATCTGTATCCATTTATATGGAGGATCGCACGCAATGTGTACGCGGATTTTTTAGAGCGCAGGAAGCGTCACTCCGCTGTGTTCTATGAGGGAAATTCAGATACGGTATTTTCCCTGATCACTGAGCCGGAACAGGAGGATGACAGCGATGAGCTGCTCAGTGCGGTGTATCGCCGGATTGCTTTTTTGACAAAGGCATACCGCGAGGTCATGATTTTGTTCTACATAGACGGATTGTCAACCGCGGAGATTGCAAAGCTTCAGAATACAAGCGAGACTGCTATTCGTCAGAGATTGTTTTCAGCAAGAAAAAAAGTCAGAAGTGAGGTAGATGAGATGAATGAAACTTATAATAAGCCGGTAGCGCTTGATAAAATTGAATATGTTATATGGGGAGGCGGAGATCCCGGTTGGAGTGATCCGAGAAACGTTTGTACAAGACAGTTCTCAAAGCATGTTATCTGGCTCTGTCATAAAAAGCCGATGAGCGCAAGTGAGATTGCGGGCGAATTAAATGTGCCGACAGTGTATGTGGAGGAGGAACTGGAGATCCTTGCCGCAGGTGAAAATGGCAAATATGGACTTCTCAGAAAACTGGACAATGGGAAATTTGCGATCAATTTCATCCTGCTTGACCGGGAGACGATTGAACAGGCACAGGAGCTCTATCTGGAACAGCTTCCCCATATATGTGACATTATCTGTGATTTTATTGATAAACATAAGGAGACGTATCTGGCGTTTCCCTATCTGAATAAAAAGGTTGATCTGAACTTGATTTTGTGGCAGCAGATCTTTGTGATATCGTATGTTTTTTCGGATCATGTTGAAGGAATCCTGAGAGACAGGTATTTTGCAGATGCAGGTAAAATTGACCGCCCGTTCAGTGTGTACGGGTATGTTGATAACGGGAAGCGCTATGGAGGAGGCTGGGATGGTGTTGACGCGGAAAATGTGTGTGGATATACAAAAATTCATTTGGAAAATATTTATATTACACGGATTAGAAAGCCCTTCCATTGTGGCTTAAATATTGCAACAGATGCCCAGATTCAGCTGGCATTGCGTGCAATTGATGGGCTGGAGCTGAATTGTCTTTCAGAGAGTGAGAAGGAACATGCTGCAAAAGCGATTGATTGTAGCTATCTATATCGTGAGGGTGGGATGCTTTACACGAAGATTCTTGTCAGTGATATGAAGGATCAGAAAAGCCTGTTTTCATTGAGCAGAAAACTGAATGATGGATGCTTCGATACAGAGGCCAGAAAAGTTGCGGAGAAGATCGCCAGTATGATTCGTAAGACTGTTCCAGAGCATTTGCTTGCAGAGTGGAGTTTTTTTAACAGACTGGCTAACGTACCAGTGCTTGAC
>CAMWXA010000363.1 GCA_947178035.1 uncultured Lachnospiraceae bacterium
AAAGCAGTACTGCTGATCATACTCCTGACTGCAGCCTTTCTGGTTGGGCGCGGCGCCGCATACGTCAAATACGAAAAAATAGACAATTTGGCCATCCCAGCCAGCGGGAGCGTGTCCTCTGAAAACTGGGGACTTGGATTTGGACAGGAAGGCAGCCAGCCAACTGGAAATGCCTCTGCAGAAGAACTGGCGAAATATGATGCACACTACGTGGGAGAAAACAATGAAAAGGTAATCTATCTGACCTTTGACGCTGGATACGAAAACGGAAATACGCAGCCTATTCTGGATGCACTGAAAAAACATAATGTGCACGCTACCTTTTTCGTCGTGGGACATTATCTGGAATCTGCACCAGAACTTGTAAAACAGATGGTTGCAGACGGGCACTTTGTAGGCAATCATACCTACCATCACCTGGATATGTCCTCAATCGCCTCACGAGAATCCTTCGAAAAGGAAATGCGGGATGTCGAAAACCTTTTTCAGGAAATAACTGGCGGAGAGCTGGCTCATTTCTATCGTCCGCCCCAGGGAAAGTACAACACAAACAATCTGAAGATGGCGCAAGAGCTAGGATATCACACCTTCTTCTGGAGCCTTGCCTATGTCGACTGGTATCAGGATAAACAGCCGACAAAAGAAGAAGCCTTCCAAAAGCTTGTCGGAAGGATTCATCCCGGCGCGATCGTCCTGCTGCACAGCACTTCCAAGACAAACGGCGAGATTCTGGATGAGCTGCTGACAAAGTGGGAGGAGATGGGATATACATTCCGCACACTGGAAGACTTTACAGATACATCAAAATAAGATTTTCAAATAGCGATCATAAACTTCTATGACACTTGTGTCGTGAAACTCTGTAAGCTGTTCTCTGACCGCCCTGAAATACCACTCCTGTTTTGCTTTGTCTGGCTGATTAAATTTATCCCAAATCTCAATGCCCAGATAATGCTGCTCCCTCGCAATCGACTCCAGATTGGCGGTCTTGTCTGCTAGGACAATCACTTTTGTATCCAACGAGGCGTGCTTCAAATGCTCAATCGTCTCACGCTTTCTGATCTCCCATGTCTGCGGGGCCGGTATGCTCCGCCGCTTATTTTCTGTCTCTGTCTCCACAAGCACCGCAACCCTGTCGCCAAACTCGCTTCTCAAATCATCCAAAGTCACCCATGTGTCCTCAACCGTATCGTGAAGAATCGCCGCCTGAAGCACCTCGATATCCTGTGTGAGTTCCATCGCATAATTCATGGTCGTGATAATGTGTGTAAAATATGGAACCTTTGTCTTTTTCCTGCACTGTCCAAAATGCGCCTCTGCAGCATATGCATACGCCTTGTAGAGCCGCTCGTCCAAGCCCTCGACAGACGGAAAAAGGGCTGGCTGCACTTCCATCCCTTTCTCATTGTAACGGCACACAAACTGCCCTTTGCCACTCTCAGACTTCCCTGTATAACAAGGGCAGCCACGGCCACACACATGCTGCTCCATTCTGACATTCAAAAAACCATCCACTGCCCTGCAATAGAAATTTCCCTCACTGTCTGCACTTACAAAATGTTCATTTCGCTTCATTGCTTAATCCTTTTTGGTAAACTCTATGATCCAACCTTTGCTTTCGGTGCCGTCGCCTGCTTTGTAACTACCATACTCAATGCGGCAGGTAAATGATACTCCCTGCTCTGCCTTGATCTCATTTACCACATTCTCCATCGCCTTCTTGATAGCAGCCTCATCACTTCCGACACTCGAATTCCTATATACAGTCCCGAACTTCTCAATATTGTACCGTATCGCCCGATTTAGCGCCAGCTTTAGATCGCGGTCATTGCGAAATGGACCTGCTAAACTTTTGTTGAGATAGTTATTGCGATAGTTGATTAGATATGCCTGAATGGTCATACCGGCGATATTCTTGTCCACCTTCGCTTCGCTCTCATATACTTCCTTCAGGTATTTACCGCTGTCCTGCAGAATACAGTTGTCAAGCATTGCATATCCCATCAGGAAGGAATCAAGATACTTGATATATGTATTTTCATCCATCTCCTCGATGTCATTCTTATCAAAACTGCTGAGCTCAGGATTTTTATAAAAAGAAAACGTCCCTTTGGTCAGCGTCGCGATATCTGTGCCCGTTACAGCTCCATTGGAACTGCTCGCATTTGGGGAGGCCAGACCATCTCCTGGTACATAGTAAGTACCATTCAATGATATGCGAAACCACCCGTTAGAAGTGATTCCTGTCACCTCAACGGGAAGATCTGGTGCTATGACGGACACCACACCCGAATTAATATCTGGCTGCTGATACACCTTTGTCTTATCATTGCTGTAGAGTACTGCCTTACTTTCTGTGACAGTAAACTCTACCGCATATGTCTTTTGCAGTTGATGGTTTCTACCTCCTGTCTGTGCAAAGGAAAACGCAACGACAACCGCCGTCAACGCTCCAACCAATCTCAGTCCTGATTCTTTTGTTCGTCTCATACCCTTTTCCCCTTTATTCATTGCAATCCTCAACCCACGAATTGAATCGTTCTCTTATTTCCAAATTCCTACTCTATCCTCCGGAGCCACATACATTCCGTCAGTCTCCTTGATGTCATAGATCTTGTAAAAGGCATCGCAGGAACTCAACACAGCGTTAACCCGCACTTTGTTGGGCGAATGGGTATCCGTGTTCAACAGATACATCATAAAGCTTGCAGTATCCTCACTTGCCCAGTTGTACGTCATCTGTCCAAATGCCTCATCAAGCGCCCTGGCATCATCACCTATAATAGAAGTGATGCAGGTCATCGCACCAAGATCTGCGATATTCTCCATCAGTGTAAGGTCACCATTTACCTTGACACCCATCATCTCATAATTACTGTAGTAGTCTATAATGGACTGTGACATTCTCTTGTACTCCGCAAGCTCCTCATCTGTCCACCATACATTATAATTTCCATACTCATCATAGAGCGCGCCACTGGAGTCAAAAGCGTGGCTGACCTCATGCGCTATGACAAACCCAATTCCTCCCAGATTGGCCCCGTAGCTGTTATCGCTGTCATAAAACGGCGCCTGCAAAATGGCTGCCGGAAATATGATTTCATTGTTCAGTGGATCGTACATCGCATTGATGGTCTGTGGCGTAACATCCCACTCGGACCGGTCGACCTTTGTTCCCAGCTTGTTCAGACTGTCATCTATTGCAACCTGCATACTCACCAGCAGATTGGACAGGAGACTTCCCCCCTCCGAAATCGGTGTCACCTGCATCATATCGCGGGCTGCCGGCCAGCGATCCGGATATCCTATTTTGACCTGCATCGTCTCAAGCTTTCGGATTGCTTTCTGCTTCGTCGCATCGCTCATCCATTCCTGTCTGTTGATGATCGTCTCATACTCCTTCAGAATCAGTTCGATCATCTCCTCCACAGCTTCCTTATCCTCAGCAGAGAAATGACGCTCCACATAGATCATGCCAAAATCCCACGGAAGCATATCCTGCGTCAGATTCTTCCATGTCTTCTCATCGCCCCAGCTCTCCGTGATGCCATACAGCGCATTTCTCATATCATCACTGAGCTTTGCATAATTGGCATTGGCATACTTTGCAGTGTCATTCAGCATGACAAAGGTTGAATAGTCCTTCAATGCCTGCAGATTTTCTTCCACCAGCAGGGAATTAATCTTTTTGGCCTGCGCCACATCCATGACAATATATTTATCCTGTCCATCCACGCGCAGCGTCCTGAGCATCTTCGGCACATCGACGTTGGAATAAAGATCCTGTAACCCCTCTGCCGTGTACACATTGTAAGTCAAGGACGGATCATACAGCTGCTCTGTCGCAAGGGTGGAGGCGCAAATATCACGCAGCAGCCCTTCAATGGAATCTGTGCTCTGTGCAGCCTCATCCGCCGTCATACCAAACTCCATCAGCATATCATTAATATAGTCCAGATACAGCGCCATATACTCCTGCGTGTTCTCACCCTCGACATACTCCTTGCCAATCAGTGTATCTGCATACATCATATAGACCGCATACTCACTCGAATCTGCCTTATCCTGCATAACAGTGTAGCCGCCGACAATACTGCTAAATCCGAACTCGCCGCTCAAATGTGCCAGCGCATCCACATACTCCTCAATATTTGCAGCACTTCGTATGCTGTCCATATGTGTTTTCAGCGGGCCAAGGCCTGTTTCCTCCCGATTCGCCATATTGGTCACACACTCATACATATCCTTAATCTTCTGTTCGGAGCTGCCCTTCTCATATGTTTTGCCATCATTTGCCAAATCGTCAATGATATCCTCCATCTCGGCATTCACGACAGCATTTAACTCGCCAAACCAGTCCCAGTGCGCGTCCGTCGCCGCAAGCTCAATCCGCGACAACAAATTCTGGTTTACATATTCATAATAATCATCCTGGTATCTAATCTCCGTATCTTCTTCCTGTATCTTCGTATCCTGCTCATCAATATTCTCAGAGGAATCTTCCGTTTTGTTCTCTTTTGCGCTGTGAAACAAATCCTTGATACTGCTCTGTGCCTCTTTTCCTGCTGTATCAACATTTTTCGCATTGCATCCTGAAAGCTGAAGTGTCATCACTACCGCCATCAGCAACGCCAGTACTCTTTTTTTCATGCCAGTTACCTCTCTCTAACAAAGATTACTC
>CAMWXA010000364.1 GCA_947178035.1 uncultured Lachnospiraceae bacterium
TGTTGCACTGGCCTTGGAGTCACCTCCACCGGACGTTATCCGGCATCCTGCCCTGCGAAGCCCGGACTTTCCTCACCTTGCCGAAAGCTTTCGGCAAGCCGCGATCATTTACTGCAGTTGTCTTTACCACTATATAACACTTTCAAAAATATTTCAAGAGAGGAACGAACGTAATAAACTAAACTTTAAAGCAGCTTCCTCCCACAAACTCCCGCACAATAGAATTTTTGGGAAGCTCCTCCGTTCCCACACCCAGAAAATAACTCAGAAACTTCAAAAGCCGCACCGCCTCAAAATACTCTGGCTCTCCCTTTTCGATACTGTAGAGCAGAGGCTCCGCATATGGTTTGAGCACTGCCAGCTCATAAATCAGCGCGGAGTTAAACATGGCGTCAGCACTCTCCTGGAATGGAAAGATATTCTCAGTCTCCCCATTCCGCACCGAAGGCCACATCTGTATTGTGCGCTTGGCTGTGGCTCCTCTTGTCCTTGCATCCCGCACCAGGCGTCTGAGCAGTCTTCCATCTGTCGTTGGAATACGGTTATGTTCATCAACGTTTAACGTCGTAAGCGCGCTGATATAAATCTTGTATTTGCTTTCATCCGGAAGTGCGTAGGACATCTTGTCATTTAATCCATGAATTCCCTCGATGACCAGGATGTCATCAGGGCCGAGCTGCTTAAAATTCCCCTTATATTCCCGCTTTCCTGTGACAAAGTTAAAAGTGGGAAGCTCCACACGCTCACCTGCCAGAAGCGCACACATGTCATCATTAAACTGCTGTGTGTCGATTGCCTCAAGACACTCAAAGTCATAATCACCGTTTGGCTGCTTTGGCGTCTTCTCCCTGTCAACAAAATAATCGTCCGCGGCAATCGGATGCGGTGTCAGCCCATGTGTCCGCAGCTGCACGGACAGCCTGTGCGAAAAAGTGGTCTTGCCGGAGGAAGAAGGACCTGCGATCATGACAAACTTCACCCCGCCGCGTGATACAATATCAGAGGCAATCTCGCTGATTCTGCGTTCCTGCAAAGCTTCCTGAACGAGCACAAGCTCATTAAATCCTCCCTTGCGTATCTGGTCGTTTAAGTCGCTTACAGTATCCACACCAAGCTTTTCGCCCCATTCCGATGCAATCTCCATAGAACGAAAAAGCTTGGGCAGCGGCTTGAACTCCTCCAATACCGTCGGATTTCGTCTGTTGGGCAGTATCAGCACCAGGCCATTCTCGTATTTCTGCAAGTCAAAGTATTTCACATAGCCAGTGCTTGGAAGCATGTAACCATAGTAATAGTCATAATAGCCATCCAGATTGTAAACATTGACAGTCGAACTGCCCCGGTAGCGGAATAGCTTTATTTTATCTGTCATCTTCTGCTTTGCAAAAAGGGCATTTGCCTCATCCAATTGCATCGATTTCTTGATAATGCAAAAATCCTTATCCACATATTCCTGCATTTTTGCCTTGATCTTTGCTACGATCTCATCTGTAATCTCAAAATCACCCTCCTTGGCACAGTAGTAACCGCTTCCAATGGCAAATTCCATCTTGATCTTCTCGATTTTGTCTATACCGATGACATCATTGATCGCCTTCATAAGAATCATCGTCGCTGTGCGGTTATAAGTCTTGTGTCCTGTGTCATCTGCCATTGTCAGAAACTCTATCGTACAATCCTGATCGACCTTCTTAAACAATTCCCTGATCTTTCCGTTTCTGACTGCCAGCGCAATCTGACAAGGATAATCTTTCTGGTACACTGTGGCAATCTCTCCAAAAGTTATCCCAGCCGGATATTCTCTGGTCTTTCCGTTCACCGTCACCTGAAAACTCTGCTTTCTTTCGCTGCTTCTATCCATTACTCCTTCCCCTTTCTATTGATGTTATATCACTACAAAAGGCTCTTTCATTTCTGCCTTGTATATCTGTAGTCCTGAAAGCTCTCTTTTCATAAATTCTTCCATATAAGGTATGAAAAGTTTCTCAATGCCGTAATGTCCCGCATCAATTATTGCAATTCCCTGCGCCACTGCATCGATTCCTTCATGATGATCGATATCCCCCGTTATCATCACATCAGCGCCTGCATTCAGTGCATCACGAATATAATCGCCCCCTGATCCAGGCATCACTGCAGCTATCTCAACAATATCTCCCAGGCCGCCATACACCCTGACATTGGGCACCTGAAATTTTTCCTTCACAAGCTCTGCCAGATCAGCCACACTCATGCGTTCTTTCAGTTTTCCGACTCTTCCGCAGCCTTCTTTGGAAATCTCATCCTCGTAAGTGACATTCAGCACCTGTCTGTCCGTCAGAGAAAGCTCGTCAGCCGCCGCATCTGCCATTCCCATCACGTCAAAGTTGGTGTGCATGGCATAGTAACAAACATCCTTCTGAATCAACTCATAGACACGTCTCCCGATAAAATCGTCCGTGTCAATTCTGCCAAGCTTCTTAAAAATCAGTGGATGATGGGTGAGCAGCATATCTGCGCCAAGACGGACAGCCTCCTCGATCACATCATCTGTCGCATCCAGAGCAATATAAACCGTTCTGACCTCCTTGTCGCGTCTGCCTGCAAGCAGACCAATGTTATCCCATTCCTCCGCAAATGCTGTCGGCGAAAGGGACTCCAGTTTTTCTATGATTTCACTGCATTTCATATCCTTCCTCCAAGGCAAATTTATCATTTGGAAAATTTCACTTGTAATAACAATACAGACAAAACACAATATCGCTCAACTGCTCGTCGAGCTCTGCCACGCGACGTTGTTGTCTGTCTGTCAGCGGTCTCTGGATCAGCAGGTTCTCTCTGATATTTTGGCAATTTGCTTTCTGCCACAACAGATACCGCTTTAAGATTGGATGCGCCATTCTAAGAAGGCATGGACCATATGTATCCTGAACCCTGGTCAGCCGCTGTGCCTCTCCCTTTGATATTTCCGAGATTTGAAACGGCTGTCTGCATGCGGGGATTCCGTTGATGTGTACCCCGCTTTTTTTGCATTTCTGTTCCAAGTTTCCGCTAATCTGCCGTTCCCGCTTTCCAAAAGCTCCGGGCAGCGCACGCATCATCGGATAAAACTTTCCATCTTCATATATGATATCTTCCTGCTCGATCAGATATCCGATTCTTCTCAGATAGCTGCGCACCTCATCTAGTTCTGACTGAGGCTGTAATATGACCTGCTTCATCTCGTCAATCTTTTGTTTTCCCTTTTCTAATATGGAAATGACAAGCTTGCCCCCCATTCCAGCACAGATAATGCCTTCCGCTTCACCAGCTCCTAACGCACCTGTACCATCTGACAGCCTGGTCTCTATATAATCCTGCATATCATAATCAGCAATATTGCATTTCGCCCTGTCCAGCGGTCCACTGTTGATATCCATCGCGATTACATGCCTGCATATATTGCTCCTGACAAGCTCCATTGCGACATAGCCATGGTCACAGCCGATATCTGCTATACTCTTGCAGGGCTGCACAAGTCCCACCACAGCCCTCATTCTATCCGACAACAGCATTTTATTCTCCTAATCCAAAAAATCCTTGAGCTTGCGGCTTCTTGAAGGATGACGCAGTTTTCTGAGTGCCTTTGCCTCGATCTGTCTGATACGCTCTCTCGTGACATTAAACTCCTTGCCGACCTCCTCAAGTGTGCGTGCCCTTCCGTCATCAAGACCAAAGCGAAGACGCAATACTTTCTGTTCCCTGTCTGTCAGCGTGTCAAGCACTTCGACCAGCTGTTCCTTCAACAACGTAAACGCCGCTGCGTCCGCGGGTACCGGAACATTATCATCCTGTATAAAATCTCCCAGATGGCTGTCTTCCTCCTCGCCAATAGGAGTTTCCAGCGACACAGGTTCCTGTGATATCTTGAGAATTTCGCGCACACGCTCCTCCGGCATATTCATTTCTTTTGCAATCTCCTCAGGGGTCGGTTCACGCCCAAGCTCCTGAAGCAGCTGCCTGCTCACGCGAATTAATTTGTTGATTGTCTCAACCATGTGTACCGGGATGCGGATGGTTCTCGCCTGGTCTGCAATCGCCCTTGTGATTGCCTGGCGAATCCACCATGTCGCGTATGTGGAGAATTTGTAACCCTTTCTGTAATCGAACTTTTCCACTGCCTTGATCAGTCCGAGATTTCCCTCCTGTATCAGGTCCAGAAACAGCATTCCACGGCCGACATAGCGCTTGGCAATGCTCACTACCAGTCGAAGATTTGCCTCCGCAAGCCTTTTCTTGGCATCCTCATCACCGAGCTCCATCCTCTTGGCAAGCTCAATCTCCTCATCGGCACTCAGAAGCGGAACTTTTCCGATTTCCTTCAGATACATCCTGACAGGATCCTCGATTCCGACGCCGTCGGGTACAGACAGGTCGATATTCTCCACATCCATATCTTCGTCGTCCACCAGCAGCAGGTCATCATCGGGCAGATCATCGTCGTCATCTGTAATGCGAAGCACATCTACATTATTCTGTTCGAGCGTCTCCAGGATTCGCTCAAACTGCTCCTCCTCGAGAGGCATATCCTTGAAAAAATCACTGATTTCCTGATATTCCAGCACATTTTTCCGCTTCTTTGCCATAGCCAGGAGCTCTTTTAATTTCGCATCAAATTTTGCTTGTGTGTTTTCATCCATTCTGGTCAATCCTCCATAC
>CAMWXA010000365.1 GCA_947178035.1 uncultured Lachnospiraceae bacterium
GAGACAATTCGTGACTATGTGGAGGAGCTGTCAAAGTAGGATTACCGTCGTCATGTCTATCTGCCAGATTGTGGGCAGACATATCATGTGGAGATTCGCAAAAAACGTCAGCAGCTGAACAATCCGCTGAAATACACCATGCAGAAATCCGGAGCCTTCACTGCAGAGGATGCCAGACTTTTGTGGACCTACTGGCGTGAGCACTACCTTGGCAGAAGGTTTCCCGTGTCTCAGGTGGCATTTATCTGGTATGGGCAGCAGCAGGAAGAGGCAGTCCTGCAGGAAATGCAGGAGATTTTATCTGAAAGCCCTTATTTTTCACCCAATATACGGCAGCTGTTTTTATTTGAGGCAAATTCTGAGGAGGATGTCGAAAAGGCGCTGGCTCCTAAAGAGAAGACGATACAGGATGTAGAAATCCAGATACAGGAGATTTTTGTGGAATTTGCTTATCGAAAGATTGGGTATTATCCAGACAGGCGGGAAGTCATTTTGCTGTTTGATTATCCGGACAGCATAGACAGGGAACTGTTTCAGAAGGGAGCAGATGAATTTCAGGAGAGAACAGGCTGGACTGTCAGCATGAATCCCGCCATGAACCACAGCGCCGCAGGCAGTCTGCTCTGCGCTGCATTTGGGAGCAGACTGCGGAAGATGTCTTACTACGTGGAGCGGAAACAGTATGCAGTGACTGTATCGTCCGTGGAAGACGGGGATTCGGCGGCTGCAGAGGCATTTTACCGGCAGACTGGCTGGAATCTGTATGTGAATGGGAAGCCTTTAACCAGCAAAAAAGCGGAGGAGATTTCCACTGGTGGCAGCGATGCTGCAAAGAACAGGGCGGATATGGAATTTGTGCCCCAAAATGAGGATATCAAGCCAGTAGAGCAGAATCTTGCTGTTTCCTGTATCGATCAAAGTTTTGCAGAGCTTCCGGATTCGATTGAGAAGAAGAGCTTTCGGCAGGATGCGAAGGGGAAGTATCTGGAGTTTCGCTTTGTCTCACCGATGGTTGGTCTCCGGTATCGGGACGAGCTGCAGCAAATTGCGGACCAGATTGGCTGGCGCATTCAGATAGCCGATAAGGTAAACCAGAATGCACTGTTTCAGATAATCAGGATACTCTGCACGGAACATGGGGTGGTACTCACTAAAAATCCGTCCTACATACCAGACAGGAGAGTTGTCGTGATCAAAACTACAGAAGCGGTGGACGCTGAGAGACAAAAGACACTCGCGGAGGCCTTTCTGGAAAAGACGGGGTGCGCCTGCGAATTTGTGTGAAGCCATTCAACTTAATTATTGCGCATATCTGGAAAAAAGAGTATACTTTTAACTAGAGTGTGTTTGCATACATTACTAAATTATAGATATAGAAAAGGAGAATGAGAAATGAGCAAGAAGACGACTGTATTAATGATTCTTGACGGCTATGGTTTGAATGAGAAGACAGAGCACAATGCCGTGGCACTTGGAAAGACACCTGTTATGGACAGGCTGATGAAGGAATATCCGTTTGTGAAAGGAAATGCAAGCGGCATGGCAGTAGGTCTTCCCGATGGACAGATGGGAAATTCCGAGGTAGGCCACTTGAACATGGGAGCTGGAAGAATTGTTTATCAGGAACTCACAAGAATCACTAAGGAAATTCAGGACGGAACCTTCTTTGAGAATCCAGCCCTGATGGAAGCAGTGGAGAACTGCAAGGCGAAGAACTCTGCGCTTCATCTGTTCGGACTGTTATCAGATGGCGGTGTGCACAGCCACAACACACATCTGTATGGATTGCTGGAGCTCGCGAAGAGAAACGGACTGTCAGAGGTATATGTACACTGCTTCCTCGACGGACGTGACACACCTCCTGCGTCAGGAAAGGGGTTTGCGGAGGAACTTGAGGCTAAGATGGCGGAAATCGGCGTCGGCAGAATCGCATCTGTTATGGGGCGCTATTATGCGATGGACAGGGATAACAACTATGACCGCGTGCAGAAGGCTTACGAGGCAATGACAGAGGGTAAAGGCGAACAGGCAGCGTCCGGTCCGGCGGGAATCCAGCAGTCTTATGACAATGACAAGACGGATGAGTTTGTGCTTCCTACAGTGGTGGCAGAGAACGGAAAAGCAGTCGCTGCAATCAAAGATGGCGATTCGGTTATCTTCTTTAACTTTAGACCAGACCGTGCCAGAGAGATTACCAGAGCTTTCTGTGATGATGATTTCAAGGGCTTTGACAGAAAGAGACTTGACTTAAAGTATGTATGTTTCTCAGACTATGACCCGACAATTCCGAATAAGTCTGTCGCATTCCACAAGATTTCCGTGACCAATACCTTTGGCGAGTGGCTTGCTGCAAACAATATGACACAGGCAAGGATTGCAGAGACAGAGAAGTACGCCCATGTTACGTTTTTCTTTAATGGCGGTGTGGAGGAACCGAACGAGGGTGAGGACAGAGTGCTGGTACCTTCTCCGAAGGAGGTTGCTACGTATGATCTGAAACCGGAGATGAGCGCTTATACCGTGTGTGATAAGCTTACGGATGCTATCCGATCTGGCAAATATGATGTGATTATCATCAACTTCGCAAATCCTGACATGGTGGGTCATACAGGCGTTGAGGAGGCAGCGATCAAAGCTGTCGAAGCTGTTGACGAGTGTGTAGGAAAGGCTGTGGATGCTGTTCTTGAAGTGAATGGCACGCTGTTTATCTGCGCCGACCATGGAAATGCAGAGCAGCTGGTTGACTATGAGACAGGTGCTCCGTTTACGGCGCATACGACAAATCCGGTTCCGTTTATTCTTGTAAATTATGATCCAGCATACACTTTGAGAGAGGGCGGATGTCTTGCAGATATTGTTCCCACTCTGATCGAGACGATGGGAATGCAGCAGCCAGAGGAGATGACAGGCAAGTCGCTGCTGGTGCGCAAATAAGTAGTTTGCTGGCTATGGTTTATTTGTCCATCGAAGTTGAGAGACTTCAGTGGAATTGAGCGGGTATTTTGTTTTTTGGACATTTAATATCTGTCTTTCTGTATTTTTTATCTGTTTTTGGAAATACTGTAGTTGATATCTGACTGCATACGGGCGGAATGTTCACCAGATGCTTTCGATTATATATGGAAAGCGGACAGTGTACAGCTTACGCCCGGTGCACAAGTACAGGAAAAAGTGGAAAACAGTTCAGGAGGGCAGTTATGAGGACTACGCATTATAAGATTACGGATGTGCACGCCAGAGAAGTGCTGGATTCAAGAGGAAACCCGACAGTGGAGGCAGTTGTGACAGTCAATGACAGTTGGGAAGGAAGGGCGAGTGTGCCTTCGGGGGCAAGTACTGGAAAGTTTGAGGCAGTGGAGCTGAGGGATGGCGAGATGCGCTACATGGGACTTGGCGTGGAGAAGGCAGTCAACAACGTGAACACGAAAATCAAGGACAAGCTGCTCGGCATTGACGTGTGCAATCAAAAGCTGATTGACCACATTCTGGTGGATACCGATGGAACCGATAACAAGGGAAATCTGGGGGCAAACGCCACGTTGAGTGTATCGATGGCAGCTGCACGTGCAGCCGCTGATGCCTTGGGAATGCCTTTGTACAGATATCTGGGCGGCGTCAAACCAGACCGGCTTCCTGTGCCGATGATGAATATCCTGAATGGAGGAAGGCATGCGACAAACACGGTAGATTTTCAGGAGTTTATGATTATGCCAGTCTCTGCTGCAGACTTCCGTGAAGCATTGAGAATCTGTGCGGAGATTTATCATAACCTCAAGAAAATATGCCATAAGAGAGGTCTCTCGACAGGCGTGGGCGACGAAGGCGGATTTGCACCCGATCTTCCCGATGCGTTTGCAGTGCTCGACCTGATCGTAGAGGCCGTCAAGGCAGCCGGCTATGTGCCAGGACATGACATCAAGATTGCGCTCGATGTGGCAGCCTCTGAGCTGTATAATGAGGAGGATGGCACATATCATTTCAGCGGCGAGACAGAATTAAAACGGAGAGAGGCTTCTGTAGATGGCAATGGGGCATGTGCGTGTTATGAGGCGGGAAAAGAGTTTGATGTCAAGGACAATGTGCCGGTCATCAGGCGCACGACAGAGGAAATGATTTCCTATTATGAACAGCTGATAGAGCGCTATCCGATTATTTCGATAGAGGATGGTCTGGCAGAGGATGACTGGGATGGCTGGGCAGAGCTTACCAGACGTATCGGTGACAAGGTACAGCTTGTGGGAGACGACCTTTTTGTGACAAACACAAAGCGTCTTGACGCTGGAATCAAGAAAAGGGTGGCAAATGCAATCCTTGTGAAAGTAAATCAGATCGGCACAGTGAGTGAGGCGATTGAGGCTGTGGAGATGGCGCAGCACAATGCATATAAAGCGGTGATCAGCCACAGAAGCGGCGAGACGGAGGATTCCTTTATCGCTGATCTTGCAGTAGCGATGAATGCCGGACAGATTAAGACGGGTGCGCCGTGCAGAAGTGACAGGGTGGCAAAGTATAACCAGCTTCTGCGGATCGAGGAGGAGATTGATATTGTTTCCAGATATTTAGATCCGTTTAATAAGATATAATTGTCATTATTGTAAATGAATTTATGTAAATTCCACAACAATTTGCTGCCAAATATAGGCAAATTGCGAAATTTACATAAAATTTATAAAT
>CAMWXA010000366.1 GCA_947178035.1 uncultured Lachnospiraceae bacterium
TCCGGGGATCGCTGGTATTATCCTTTCGATTGGTATGGCGGTGGATGCCAACGTTATTATCTTTGCTCGTATCAGAGAGGAGATTACGGCTGGCAAGACGGTCAGAAATGCGATAGAGGCGGGATTTCAGAAGGCACTCTCGGCGATTGTCGACGGCAATGTGACAACGCTGATTGCAGCGTTTGTGCTTGGCATCAAGGGTTCTGGTACAGTTAAGGGTTTTGCTTACACGCTTGGCCTTGGCATTGTGCTCTCGATGTTCACAGCGCTTTTTGTGACAAGATTGATTCTCAGAGCACTTTTTGCCGTAGGACTTAAGGATGTAAAATTCTATGGGACGAACAAGGAGAAGACGACTGTTAATTTCCTTGGGAAGAAAAATATATTTTTTGCCTGCTCAGCAGCAGTGATTGTGCTTGGTTTTGTATTTATGGGCATTAATGGCGCTTCCACAGGCAAGGTATTGAATTATAGTCTGGACTTTGTGGGTGGTACTTCCACAAATGTTACGTTTAATGAGGATATGGATCTGGCTGCGATTGATGCAAATGTCGTACCTGTGTTCAGCAGTGTGACAGGTGATGGTGCAGTACAGGTGCAGAAGGTGGCAGGTTCCAATGAAGTAATCTTCAAGACCAGAGAGCTCAATCTGACAGAGAGAGAGCAGTTAAATGGTTTGCTGGCCGAGCAGTTTGGGGTCAATGAGGAACTGATCACGGCGGAGACGATCAGCTCTACAATCAGTTCTGAGATGAAGAGTGATGCAGTGATAGCAGTGATTATCGCTACGATTTGTATGTTGGTTTATATCTGGTTCCGTTTCAAAGATATTCGCTTTGCGGCGAGCTCTGTTGCGGCACTGGTACACGATGTACTCGTTGTACTTGCGTTTTACGCGGTCGCAAAAGTGTCTGTAGGCAGTACCTTTATTGCATGTATGCTTACAATTGTGGGTTATTCTATCAATGCGACGATTGTTATTTTTGACCGTATCAGGGAAAACCTTGGCGCCATGCAGAAAAAGGATTCGCTGGAAGAACTTGTTAACAGAAGTATCAGCCAGACACTTTCGAGAAGTATCTTTACATCGTTGACTACCTTTATTATGGTAGCTGCGCTGTATGTGCTTGGTGTGACTTCTATCAAGGAGTTTGCGCTGCCGCTTATGGTAGGCATTGTGTGTGGTACGTATTCTTCGGTATGCATCACAGGCGCACTCTGGTACGTACTTAGGACAAAGATCAAAAAAGCATAAGAGGCATAAAGAGGTTTTGCCAGGGCTGCAGCTTTTATGCTGCAGCTCTTTTGTTATATACACAGAAGCCTGCGCGGCGATTCGGGAATTCTTTCCGGATCGATGTTCTGATTTGTTCCAGGAGGAGGAGATATGGAAGTTGCACATAAGAGGTTTGGCATTTCGGCGGCGATTCTTAAATGGATTGCAGTGGTGACTATGGTGATTGACCACTTTGCTGCTGCAGTTTACACACAGATGGCAGGATTTGATTACGATGTCTATCTTGTTATGAGAAGAATCGGCAGAATTGCTTTTCCAATCTATTGTTTTTTGCTTGTGGAGGGTTTCTTTCATACGAGGAGTGCAGTAAAGTATCTGAGAAACTGCTTCTTGTTTGCAGTGGTATCCGAGATTCCGTTTGACATGGCTATTTTTGGAAGAGTTGTCTACTTGCAGGGACAGAATGTATATTTTACGCTGTGCATTGGGTTGTGTGTATTGATGATTCTGGATCGGTTTCAGGCAAGATACGAGGTGCATGATATCCTGTTAAAGGTGATCGTTATTGCGCTGGCAGCGTATGCAGGTGAGATTCTGGATGTCGATTATCACTGGGAAGGTGTTCTGTTTATTGTCATGTTTTACTACATCAGGAACTTGCGGGAGTGGATTCGGAATATCGCGGTGATCTGTGCGTTTGCAGATGAGATTACAGCACCGCTTGCGGTGATACCAATACACTTCTACAATGGAAAGCGCGGAAGGCAGATGAAATATCTGTTTTATGCGATTTATCCGCTGCACTTGCTGCTTTTTGGGGTTCTGCGGTTTTATTTGATGGGAAAGGGATGAGGAAATGTATACATATGAGATGAATGCGGGCTACAGCGTTATGGACGCGTCATTGCGCATGACAATACCTGCTATTTTGGATTGTTTTCAGGATGCAGCGATTTTTGAGGCAGAAAACGGGTGTATCACTGTCGGGTATCTCTACGACAGGCATGTCGCGTGGCTGCTGAATTCGTGGCAGATTGTGATTGACAGACGGCCAAAACTCAACGAGCGGATTCGGGTTGCGACGGCGCCGTATGATTTCAGAGGTTTTCTAGGTTATCGGAATTTTATGATGACAGGAGAAGATGGCGTTGTGATTGTCAGGGCAGCATCCATCTGGACACTCATTGACACAGAGAAGCACTGTCCGTCCAGGCCGACGCAGGAGATGCAGGATGGATATGTGCTGGAACCCAGACTTGAGATGGCGTATGCACCAAGAAAAATCGTGCTGCTGGGTGATGGAGAGGCGCAGGAACGTTTTCGCGTCAGGAAATATCAGATTGACTCCAATCAACATATGAATAATGTAGAGTATGTAAAACTTGCTATGGAGACGCTGCCAGAGGAGACTGTAATCCGGGAGCTGAGAGCAGAGTACAGGAAAGCTGCGCGCTGTGGGGACGAAGTGATCGCAGTTGTGGTCTGTTCAGAAGGAAAACATCAGGTGGCATTGAAAGATAGTACAGGTGACATCTATGCGGTGGTGGAATTCACGATAGATGTCTTGGAATAAATTGTGCGTATGATTGTGCGCAGAATGGAAGGGTTTGGTTAAGATATGAGTAAATGGATGGTAGCGGCAAAAAGGGCAGATTTTAATGCGATAGCGGAGAAATATCAGATCAGTCCAGTGCTTGCGCGCATTATCAGAAACAGGGATGTAGTGGAGGACAGCGATATCAACAAATTTCTGAATGGCACCAGGGCAGAACTGTATGCGCCAGAGCTTCTGAAAGATATGGACAAGGCGGTGGATATTCTGCTGCACAAGGCCATAGAGGGAAAGCATATACGTATCATAGGGGATTATGATATCGATGGAATTTGTTCTACGTACATCTTATACAGAGGGCTTACAGAGTGCGGCGCGCATGTCGATACTGCGATACCGCACAGAATATACGATGGATATGGACTCAACGATCATCTGATACAGGAGGCCTACGATGCGGGCACTGACACGGTGCTCACTTGTGACAATGGCATTGCTGCCTATGATCAGATTGCATTTGCCAATTCTCTTGGAATGACTGTGATTGTGACAGATCATCATGAGGTTCCCTACGATGAGACGGATGGGGAAAGGCAGTACAAGGTACCCCAGGCAATGGCGGTCGTAGATCCCAAACAGGAGGATTGTGGATATCCATTTCCTGAGATATGTGGTGCAGTTGTGGCATATAAACTTGTCCTGGCACTGCTGGCAAAAAGGGGGAACACAGGCTGGCGCGATGTGATGGAGTCTGAGATTGGGTTGGAACTGCTGGAGTTTGCGGCATTTGCCACCATCGGTGATGTGATGGAACTGCGCGATGAGAACCGCCTTATCGTAAAAAATGGATTGGAGCTGATGGCCAATACGCGCAATATGGGTTTGAAAGCGCTGATGCAGGCAACAGGAACCGACCCGGCACATATCAAGCCATACACGATCGGATTTGTGCTTGGCCCCTGTCTGAATGCAACAGGAAGACTCGACACGGCAGTGAATGCGCTGGAGCTTTTTCAGACAAATGACAGGGAGCGGGCGGCAATGCTGGCAGGTGACTTAAAGGCTATGAATGACAGCAGAAAGGAACTTACCTTAAAAGGGGTGGACGAAGCGGTACACCAGATTGAGAATAGCGGGCTTGGCATGGATAGAGTGCTGGTTGTGTATCTGCCTGAAGTGCATGAGAGCCTTGCGGGTATTATAGCGGGTAGAATTCGTGAAAAATATGGGAAACCAACTTTTGTGCTCACCAGAGCGGAGGAAGGGGTAAAAGGCTCCGGGCGCTCGATTGAGGCGTTTCACATGTATGACGAAATGACAAAATGTAAGGAGTTGTTTACCAAATACGGGGGGCATAAGCTTGCCGCGGGACTGTCCCTTGCGGAGGAGAATGTAGAGGAATTCCGGCGCAGGCTGAATGAGAATTGTGCGCTTACAGATGAGGACTTTGAGGAAAAAGTGTTGATTGATGTGCCAATGCCAATGGCGTATGCAAGTTTTGACTTTATCGCGGAACTTGACCGGTTAGAGCCATTTGGAAATGGCAATCCGAAGCCGCAGTTTGCGCAGAAAAATGTTCGCTTTGTCAGCGGAAAAGTCCTTGGAGCAAACCACAATGTAGGAAAGTATACCGTGGCGGATGAGGACGGCAGAAGGTTTGAGCTGATATACTTTGGTGATATCGGGAAATTTCATGAATATGTGGCAGAAAAGTATAGCGCTGAGGCTTTGGATCGACTGTATCATCTGAAAACGCAGCAAAAATCCGATACAAAATCGGAGCAGATTGTCTTATCAATCGTGTATTATCCAGATATGAATGAGTATCGGGGGAATGTGTCCCTGCAGATGGTCATGAAGTATTACCAATAAAAT
>CAMWXA010000367.1 GCA_947178035.1 uncultured Lachnospiraceae bacterium
ATATAACTGGCCTGTCACTCTGCTCAAAATAATTTATTAATTTTATTAATTCATCAGTCGATAATGAAATGCAGGACAAATATTCATTTATTTTTTCTTCATACATTTTACTTTCATAATCAATTACGTGAACCAAATCATCCGTTTCCGGATTTGTATCCCATTCGCCATGATTTTGTATTGTCAGCAAATAGCTAAATATGGGTTTTTGTTTTTGCAATGCACCCTCATACCATCTAATCATGTTTTCATAAGCAGACTTATCGGTAACAAAAGCTCTATTTCCGTAATACTCCACATTCTCAAAATCATCAAAAAAATGGATTTCATCAAATCCCATATTGGGATATGCTGTATTTCTCGAATAATTTTTCAAAGATGCAGGATGCATTGCTATTGTATAGTAATCCAGCTCTTTCAAGTTTGTTACAATGCTCGCAGAATTAGTCATATCCAATGCCTGAAACGGTGTAATTCCCTGCATCAAATAAGTTGAGTTTGCTGTTAATAATTCATATTCCGAGTTGTTTGTTCCTCCTCCAATTTTAGGTACTACAGCATGTCCAGATATTGAATTGTCCACATTGTAAAATGCTCTCATATAATCGGTGTCTGTCTTTATATCCGTCACAAGAGAAATGTCGTAAAAGGTCTCATTCAAGACAATTATTATATCTGGAATCTGTACATTATTTACTTCTGAATCAGTGTAATCATCTATCGGAATTGATGCCAAGTCATCTTCTGTATAACCAACTGGCTGACTTAATTTATATTCAAGGCCACTCACAAAAAAGTATAATGGATAGCCATATTTACCTACTATTTCTCTGTATACCCACCCTTCCCAAACAGGTTCTACTAATTTCTCAATATGCAGTATGCCAACAATGTACACTACTCCTCCTAATAAGAATAAGATTTTTTTTGACCAATTTAGTCACCATACTTTTTTGTCGTTGATTTTGTACTAAAACCGTTTCAATCCTTTTGAGCCTGTTTATCAAAAAGATATTTATTAGAGATAATATGGTTACAACACACACATATTTTAATGGTCTTATTACTATAAAAGAATATCCGTCAATGACATTTAACGCAGTCCTAGTATTTGCAAACTCCGGAATTGTCAAGGGCGATCCATGAAATTCAACAACATATATATTAATGACTGAATACACTATACATATACTGCCAAATATCAATTCCGATAGCCATATTCTATTAGTAAAGATATACAGAGTCCCAATAACTGCATATATTATTCCCATATTTATAAACGCATAGAAAATTTTCAAGGAAAGTAACTGCCAAAATGAATATGATGAGATCTGTAACATTATAAAAAAGATACTATTCACTAACAACGATATTATTAAAGTCCAAAATCCATATCCAGGTTTCTTAGTATTTTTAATCTGAATCAAATTTCCTTCCTCCGAAATTATTTCTTCTGTTTTGAAAGTTTCCAGTCACGTACTCCCGTTACGAAAAGTCATTTGTTACATCAGTAATGTTACCATTTTTTACTTCATATACTCTATTGCAATTTTTTATCGTAGACAGCCTGTGCGCTATTATAATCAATGTTTTTCTACCTTTGAGTGAATCTATCGCCTCCATAACGGCTGCCTCTGTGTCATTGTCAAGTGCTGCTGTAGCTTCGTCAAGCAGCAAGATCTCGGGCTGTGAATATAACGCCCGCGCAATTGCAATACGCTGTCTCTGCCCTCCCGAAAATCGTACTCCGGATTCTCCAACCACTGTATCCAATCCCTCGGGAAGTCCTTCTACAAAATCTTTTAATTGCGCCTGTTCCAAGGCATTCCATATTCTGTTGTCATCTGTCTCACTGTAGCCAAAAACAATGTTTTCCCTAATCGTATCATCCAACAGATAGACCGTCTGTGGGACATAGGAAATAAGCTGTGACCATTGCTTCAAGTCTAAGTAGACATCCTTTCCATCAACTAAAACCTTGCCTTTTGCCGGCTTATATAATCCAAGCAAAATATCTGCCAAGGTTGTCTTACCTGCCCCGGACTCCCCTATAATTGCAACAGACTCTCCTCTTCTTATTTCTAACGAAGCATTGTCCAATATTTTCTTCTCCAAGTTGTTATACTGCCATTCAATCCTCTGAATATCAATGCTTTTATCAAAAGAAAACTTTTGTATGGTTTGGTTTTTCTCTTCTTTGCTTTTCTGAAATTCCTTTCTTGCTGTGCATATATTTTCGTATGCTGTATTCAGCGAAGGATTATAAAAAATAATTGTATTGATTCCACTCGAAAATTTATTGATTGACGGAAGCAATCTGTACGCAGCCATTGCAAGAGTTCCTAACTGTGGTACAAACGTCATCGCATCAACACCCTGACCAATTCGCAGGAATACAATTATACAAATGCTGGCAATAAATATGGTTTCAATAATTCTCTCTGGAAAAGCTTGCATCACAATATTAATTATTTTTGCTTTTCTAAACTCATCATATGTGGTTTTATACCTATCATAAAAAAAATGCTTTCTCTGCAATACAAAAATATCTTTAATTCCTTGTGAGATCTGTAATATGTTCTTATTTCTCTCCAAATCCTGCATCCTGTATCTTTCTCCAGCAGATTTCAAAACATTTTTAAATCCCAAAGCAAGCACTACCACTGTCAGCCCTGCTGCCAGCGTAATACCCACTGCCATAAAAAAATCTTTATACACAATATAGGCAATAATAAACAAAACTGTTATACTTTCTGCTATCAATTGACAGATTGTCTGCAGAATCTGAAAAATATAACTTGCATCATCAATTGCTCCATGTCTGATATCACTACTGTTTGTCTGAACATAGTACGAATATGGTTTACTTAGGTATGATCTGAGCATGGTCAACGATATGTCTTCTTCAACTTGACATTGATATGTTGTCTGTACAGTCCTCGAATATACCAACAATATGTTTTTAATAACATAGATTACAATAACTCCCAACAGAAGTATCGCAAGAAAACCTGTATAAGACTGTGTTCCTAACCGTTGAGCACACCAAGCCACACAAACATTTCCAAACAAATCTTCTGGTTTTAAAAGCGCGTTAATAAATGGCGACATAATTGCTATTCCTACGAGCTCAAATATCGAAGACACAAACATCCAAAGCAACATCTTAACACCTTTTATTTTCTGCTTTCTATCTAATATACCATTTAGTTTGTTAAATACGTTTAAAAAATTCTTAATATTTTTCATTTTCTCCCAATTTTTTAAATACAACATACATTACTTTCCTATTTTCAGGCCTTTTCTAATATTCTCCTCAGTCCTCCAAAACCATCGATTAACTTTCTCTCGCACTGGTAAAAAATTAGGGTACTGTGAATTCGTCCCTTCCCACTTGTGGAAAGCAAATGATTTAATGTCTTTTCCTTCTGGTAGCATTGCCTCCTGAGCAAACTGAACAGCCAATTCCAATGGTGCATATCTCATTCCATATTGCTCAAAGATATGCTTGTTGTAACAACATATAAACACATCTTCATTATACAATCCATTAAATGGCTCCCATGGTATGCCAACCTTACTGGGAAGCTCCATCAAACGTTTGCTTCTTATAGAAACACTATTTCCCACACGACATAAGTTTCCATTCACATCACGATAAGTAGCTTTATCATCATCAGGAGGGATAGGCCAGGGTGAACCAATGTAATCATATTGTAAAAATTCGTCCCTCCACATATCTGGATTGACCACAAAGCCATCATAATGAACGATTAAAGCAAAATCTGTATCAATATATTTATATAAATCATATACCATACTATAATTAAACTTATCAATGTTATCCAGTTTATCTATATGCTTATATTGAATTGAATCCGATAAACTTTTAGGCCTTTCATGTGTAATCAATACTGCATCGGCATACTCTACCCCCCCCCACTATACTCCATGGCTTTAATTGTTGGCTTAACATGAATTGACGTCATAGCCGCAAGCGTTACATTGCTCAATTTGATTTTATTTGTATTATCCATATCTCTATTTCCAAACATTCTGTCTTATTTCTCCTCCGCTTTTCTTATGTACTTATTTCCAATTTCCAATAATTCTTGATTATTATATAGTCTAGCTCAAATAAAATCCATAGAAAACTATAAAAACATTTATCTCCCCTAATCTTTTACATAATTACTTTGTTTGCCTTTACTTTTCACAAACTTCTAAGTAATTTAAATAGAGTCTTGAATTTTCATAAACTAGGTTTTAGATTACAAAAGGTTTGTACAAGTACATAGTCAAAAAAGCACAATACATATTCTCATAATTTAATCCATTCATTGCAAATCATAGCAGAATCTTTATTGCGATTGCTCCATCTCTTCGGCGATATTATTATTTTTTTGTCATAACCATTAAGCCACGCTGCCCACCAGCTAAAAGTGCTATTTGCCATAATCATATTCTGGCATTTCGACATCAAAACCAAATCATAATAACCAGTATCCTCATCATTTATATCTACAAATAATATATTCGCTTTTTCTCCGAAAAAGGTTCTGCACCAATCTATATCATCCGAAAACACAAAAAAATGTGCATTATTAATGTGTTTCTCTATATAATCTATACTGTCATTATAATATTTTTCTGTGCAAATAC
>CAMWXA010000368.1 GCA_947178035.1 uncultured Lachnospiraceae bacterium
GGAAAAATAGTATGGATAATTATATCTCCGGATCATATCCTCCTCAATGGCAACGCCCTCCAGTTCCGATATGTTTTCCATAACCACTGCGACTGTCTTCTGTGATACATCTGTTGCGACTGTTGTCGGAATATACCGCTGAAAACTGTACAAATTCATCTGGTACCGGAGCGTAACCATCTGGAGAATTTCCTTTTTGGTATAGCCTTCACCCGGAAAAAATGTTCGATCACCATCCTCTCCCGGGCGAATCGCACCTATCCTAAAACGCTCAACAAGATAGTCTATGATTTCCTGCGCGGAAGCATTTCTCATGTAATATTTAAACTTAGGACTATCCAGTGTGGCACAGCCATACACATCAGCCTTGAATCGAAGCAGTCTTGTTCCTTCGACAGTAAATTCATAATCATTATTGTCATTCAGGATAATATTAAAATCACTGACAATGCTATCCCCGTTATCCTCAATCATATGAATCAATTTATAGAGCGTCTCATTTAATTTTTCATTTCTAGTAGATCCAGATCCAGATTCGTACACATCCTCTATTGTGACTGAATAGGCCAACTCATTGTACGCAAGCAGATTACCATTTCTGTCATAGATATTTCCACGCGTTCCTTCTGTTATACGCTCTCTCTGTATCATCAGGCGAAAGTTGTCTACATACGATTCTCCATTAACAATCTGCAAGTCAAACAATCTATAGATCAGAACCACCGCCATGCCTACAAATATGATAAACAACAGCAGCAGTCTGGATGTGATCAGATTATACAGTCCTTCGCCAATCCTTTTAAACAACCTTATTGTCACCTCTTTCAACATCATCTTTTGTCCTGTTCAACAACAAGATACATGGGTATATAAACACTGTAACAAAAATTGTATAAACAACCTCAGGGACTATAATATTTTTCAGATAAAAAATGAAATCAAATCTTCCCCTCAAAAGATACAGCAGTACATAACAGGTAAAAGAATAGGCAAAGTCACTCGCAAGAATCAGAACTAGCGGCAGCTTAATATCATCCTGGTAAAATATACTGTGGAATACACCGTTGGCTGCGCCTATGTACAAATAGACCAACGCATAAAATCCAAGGACATTTCCATAAAAAATATCCATCAACAGCCCACATATAAAGCCCACGACCATACCGTATTTCCTGCCATGCATAAACCCGTAGGAAACTGTGATAATAATCAATATATTGGGAGAGATTCCTCCAAAACTTAACGCCTGGAAAAGTGTTGTCTGAAGGACAAATCCACACAATATTACAAAAAACAATATGATATTTCTCTTCATGAACCTGCTAATCCTTTATCTGCTGCTTTGTTTTCAAAATGACAAGTACCTCCTCAAGATGTTCAAAGTCAACCGCCGGTGTAATCTTACCCGACTTTGTAATATTGTTGGCGTCCTGTTCTATCTCACTGATATATCCGATCAGAATGCTTGGCAGATATTTATCACTAATGTTGGAAGTGACAACTTTGTCCCCAACCTCTACCCGATTTTGCGAATCATTGAGCTGCCCAAAACCGATCACACCTTCCTCCATAAGCTGAAGTGATCCCTGCACCATAAGGTTATCCGAACTGGCAAGAACCATGCCACTGACATTGGAATCATCGTTAATCACCGCATTTACTTTCGCCCAGTTGGAACCAATATCAACAATCCTTCCAACAAGTCCACCGCCAGCAATCACATTCATGTCGACCGCAAGTCCATCGTCTGTTCCCTTATTGATCGTAAAGGAATGAAACCAATTTCCGCTGTCTCTGGCTATAATTCTAGCGCCTACCTTCTCATATCCACTGTACTGTTCGTCGAGTTTGTACAATTCGCGAAGATTATTTAGTTCGTATTTATCCTGCTGAAGCTGTGTGTTCTGAACAGTCAGCTCGTCAATCTGCTGTTTGAGCTCCTGATTTTCCTGCAGTACAATCCTCAGTTCTCCAAGCTCGTCCATTCTCACAGAAATCCATGTACCGATGCGGCTGACTCCATTCTGAAAGGGAATCACGACATAGCCAACCAGTTTATTCAGCGGTGATGCAGAATAATCCGTAAAAAACGTCACTGCCATAAGCGCCACACAGATACAAGTCAGAATCAGGAGCAAATATTTGCTTGGAATGGAGAACTTGTCTCTCTTTCTCTTTATCACCGGACTCATGAATACTAGCGCCCCATTCCTTCAAGATAAGCAACTGATTTGTAGTTGTCGTCTTTGATGATCTTTGCCAATCCGAGGGCAACGCCAGACACAGGATTCTCACTTACATTTACTTTGAGCCCTGTTCCCTTTGCAATCAGCTCTGCCAGATGCACTACCTGCGATGCGCCGCCTGTCAGATAGACACCGCGCCGGAAAATATCTGCGGAGAGTTCTGGCGGCGTTCTCTCCAGGATAACCCGGATATTGTCAATGATCACATTAAAGTTCTCAAGCATACTCTCGCTCACCAAGTCGGTCGGTATCGCTTTCTCCATAGGAAGTCCCGTCACGATATCGCGCCCGTATACAACTGCTTTTTGATTGTTCTCCTCAAGCTCTTTCAGATCGATTTTGACATTTTCCGCGGTCTTGCTGCCGACGATCAGGCTGAACTCCTTGCGGATCGCATTCTTGATCGACTCGTCAAACTTCTGTCCGCCTACTTTAATCAGACGGCTCAGGACAATGCCGCCCAGTGACAGTATCGAAATCTCCGTCGTGTGAAAGCCAACGTTGACCACCAGAATACCCTGCGCATTCTTGACATCGATGTCAAGCCCCAATCCGTCTGCGACTGCTTTCTCAACGCGCAGTATCTTCTTCGCCTTGATATTCGCATCCTTTACCAGGTCAGAAAACGCTCTCTTCTCCACCTCTGTAATATCGGAAGGAACTGCAATGTAAAACTCAGCGGGCTTCACCGAGCCCTTGTTGCAGTCCAGTATAAAATTCTTGAGTATCAGCTGCATATTTTTAATATCCGCGATGACTCCGTTGCAGAGCGGATATGAGATTTCGATATTAGACGGCGCCTTCTCAAACATTTCAAATGCAGAGTCACCGTATGCAAACAGGTTTTTCTTATCCTCGATTGCAATCATATTTTTCTCGACAATGACATTGTCACTGTGAGCGTTGTAAATCTTGATTGTTCTGGTACCCAGATCGATACCAAATGCGTTGTTAGCCAACATAACAACTCCTTTCTGTTTCTCATAAAAGTCCTTTTTGAATAAAACTGGTATATCTGTTGTCCCCAATGATGATATGATCCAGCAACGGAATTTCAACTAAATCGGATACTTCCTTTATCTTCTGTGTCACCAGCACATCCTGTCTGCTGGGTGTCGGATCGCCGCTTGGGTGGTTGTGCAGGATTACAATATAGGATGCCTCATTGCGCATCGCCCTGATACAGATGTCTCGCGGCGAGATCAATGTCGAATTGAATGTGCCTGTCGACAAGACCGATTCCTGCACGATATGTCGTCTGGCATCCAAAAGTACCAGCAAAAGCTGCTCTGTATCCCTGTGACGCATTCTCTCCATATAATAGGCTGCTACTGTCTCAGGCTTGTCAAAGGTCAGGTCGGGTCTTGCCTGCATATTTGACGTCCGCTTTGCGATCTCAGCAATGCACAACAGCTGCACTGCTTTGACCTCTCCGATTCCCGGTATCTGCATCAAATCTTTGATATTGAAATGATACAGCCCCAGAAGTCCCCTTCCCTCGCCGGCCAGCCGCAGAATATCCCGGCCAAGCTCAATGGGGGTCTTCTCCCTTGTCCCGGTTCTGAGCATGATAGCAAGAAGCTCGGCATCCGAAAGACTCTCCGGTCCAAGCCTCATAAATTTGTCATAAGGCAGCTCATCCTTTGCATATATTTCTTTTAAAAGGCTCATGTATTGTACGCCTTGCTCTCCATTTAGTTATCTTACCACACTAAATCAAGTCTGTACATAAAAAAGATTAGTTTTTTTTCGACATATTTCCTGTTTTGGAAAAATTTATGAAAAAGTTTATACTTTTTTAAATCTTGACAATTCCTGCATCAACCAGACTCTGAAGCGTCTTCATGATGCCAAACTGTGCGTGTTCATAAGTGAGGCCGCCCTGAAAATATACCGCATACGGGGGCTTAATCGGGCCATCTGCGCTAAGCTCTATCGAGGAACCTGACACAAATGCCCCAGCCGCCATGATAACCTGACTGTCATACCCAGGCATGTCCCACGGCTCCGGCGTCACAAAGCTGTCAACAGGAGCCGCGGCCTGTATTCCCTTGCAGAATGCAATCACGCCCTCCGCCGTTCCAAATTCAACGGCCTGTATGATGTCATGTCTTGATTCCGTGCCGTCAGGAACGACTTTAAATCCAAGTTTTTCATAAATATTTGCCGCAAATACCGCGCCCTTTAACGCACTGGCTGTCACGGTCGGAGCGAGGAACAAACCGTGGTAAAAATCCCTGAGAATGCCAAGGGAAGCGCCCACCTCCTTGCCCAATCCGGGGGAAGTAAGCCTGTAGGCCGCATTCTCAACGCACTCCTTTTTGCCAGCGATATAACCGCCAATCGGTGCAAGGCCACCTCCCGGATTCTTGATCAGAGAACCGACAAC
>CAMWXA010000369.1 GCA_947178035.1 uncultured Lachnospiraceae bacterium
GACTTAGAATTATCATCTGACGCATTGTCAATCACAAAGATTTTGAGATTGTGGTAAACATCAAACCGTTCTGAGCCGAGCACCGATGCGATGCAGTTCACAGTACTTTCTGCTTTATTGTGATTACAGATAACGACTGCAAGTTTTTTCTGATTTTCCATAAGCAATCATACCTTTCTAATAAGTGTTATTTCTATCTTCATTGTATCATGAAAAAGCGATTGTGAACACAGAATTAAATAAGATTAAAATCTTGACTTTTTATAAAGAAACAGTTGAGAAATTATGTAAAGTCCGTTACAATGATGTAGAACGTATAATAAATGCAGTGAACGGAGGGTTATCATGAAATTCAGCTTATGCATGATTGTGAAGGATGAATCCGCAGTGTTGCGGGACTGTCTTGAATCATTGAAGGATATCATGGATGAAATCATCATCGTGGACACTGGATCCACGGACGATACCAAAAAGATTGCAGCGGAGTACACACCCTACTTATATGATTATGTGTGGAATGACGATTTTGCAGCTGCCAGAAATTTTGCGTTCTCAAAGGCAACAGGAGATTATATCTACTCAGCGGACGCAGACGAGGTATTAGACCGCGAGAATCAGGACAAGCTTAAGGCGTTGAAGCGTGCCATGCTGCCCGAGGTGGAGATTGTGCAGATGATCTATGTCACAGAACAGATCAATCATCCGACGGAAAACTATGCGCGCGATCTGCGGCCAAAGCTCTTTAAGCGGCTGCGTGAATTTACATGGATCGAACCGATTCATGAGACAGTGAATATCAATCCGGTGGTCTATGACAGTGATATTGAGATTCAGCACCGTCCGCAGGGCAGTCACAGCAGCAGGGATTTTTGCGTGTTTGAGAAGATCATAGCGGATCGGGGGATTCTCTCTGACCGGCTGATGGGAATGTATTTGCGGGAGCTGTACAAGGCAGGTACAGAGGAGGAGCTGGGGACAGCAGAGGGATTTTTCGAGCGGGCATTGTTGGAAAAGCGCGCAGAAGGCAAAGAATTGCTGTGCCGTCAGATTATAGCTGTTCTCTTGAAAATTTACAGGATTACAGACAATCCAGTCAATATGTTAAAGGTGGCTTTGAGTGAGGAGGCGACCATACCATCTGCGGAGATCTGTATGGAGCTTGGGTATTTCTTTATGAAGAAAGAGGACTTTGAGGAGGCAGCCAAGTGGTTCCACAGGGCAGGTTATGACTGTGAGAGTGAGATTGATGTGGCGAGCAGCGGTACGTCGGCTTTTATGGCGCTGGCGCTGTGCTGCCGGAAACTGGCCAGGTCTCCCAGGATTAAGGCACTTCCGCAGCAGGAATTCGAGGTGGAACGTACAAGGCTGATGCAAAAGGCGGCCGAGTATGAGCAGCTTGCAAGGGATTGGAAGCCAGTGGAGCCGAAGTTGTTGGTTAATTAGGAGAAGGCAGAAATGGAATATGATTATTTGGTGGTTGGCGCAGGGCTTTTTGGAGCAGTATTTGCCAGTCAGATGAAGAAAAAAGGCAGGCGGTGTCTTGTCATCGACAAGCGGGCGCATATCGCTGGAAATATTTATACAGAAGAGATCAAAGGGATTCATGTGCATAAATACGGCGCGCACATATTTCACACGTCGGACAGAAAGATTTGGAATTATGCCAATGCGTTCGCGGAGTTTAACAACTACATCAATTCACCGGTGGCAGTATACAAGGATGAGCTCTATAATCTTCCTTTCAATATGAACACGTTTGCAAAAATGTGGAATGTCAGGACGCCGAAGGAGGCGGCAGAGCGCATACAGTCACAGATTGCAGACTTAAAGACTGCAGAGCCGGCCAATCTGGAAGAACAGGCGCTATCGTTGGTTGGAACAGATATTTATGAGAAACTTGTGAAGGGATATACCGAGAAGCAATGGGGGCGTGACTGTAAAGATCTGCCTGCGTTTATCATCAAGCGGCTGCCTGTCCGGTTCACCTTTGATAACAATTATTTTAAGGATCCCTATCAGGGGATTCCCAAAGGCGGCTACACCAGAATGGTGGAAAATATTTTGGATGGCATTGAGGTACGGCTTGAGACGGCGTTTGAGGACTATGTCAATATAGATGAAAAGAATGACACCTATGTCACAAAGGATGGACAGCATACGTTTCAAAAGGTGCTCTATACGGGTATGATCGATGCCTTTTTTGACTATTGTGAAGGGGCGCTGGAGTACCGTTCTCTTGCATTCCAGACAGAGATTTTGGAGGGGGAGGAAAATTATCAGGGCAATGCAGTGGTCAACTATACAGAGCGGGAAGTGCCGTTTACGCGCATTATAGAACACAAGCATTTTGAGTTTGGACATCAGCCGGATACTGTTATTACAAGGGAGTACCCCAAGGCGTGGAAGCGTGGTGACGAGCCTTACTATCCTGTCAATGATGAGAAAAATTCTGCGCTGTATCAGAAATATGTCCATCTTGCAGCAAAGCGGAAAAATGTGCTTTTCGGGGGACGGCTCGGACAGTATCAGTATTATGACATGGATAAGGTGATTGCAGCGGCATTGGAGATGGCGGAAAACGAGATGTAAAAAAGCAGGCGCAGCCTGCTTTTTTACATATAATTATTGTATAACATACCTGTGTAAATGCTCGTCATGTACGGATTAGGATAGCTCGCATTGGGATTGGAGTAAGCGCAGATCCTTCTGTCAATATATTCCATAGGATCAAGCGAAATTGAATTCAGTTTTCGCAGAATCTGTGAACCAAAACCCTTTATGCCAGCAGCGTCCGTGATTTCTTCACTTTTCTGATAATCGAGTGTGGCATCTTCGTTGACACTGATACCATATTTTTCGAGGCTGTAGCTGTGCAGGTCAAGAAACTTGTGCAGATCCTTGGACAAGAGTCTGGTGAGTGGTTCGTCCGTCTCGTCATTGATCACGCCGTTCATGAAGTTGTTGTAACCCTCCACAAAGGTTTCGATATTGTTGGAGAGTGACTCGGCATCAGGGTACAGACCAATTCTGGCACTGGTATTTTGGCTGTCCAGGGCAGCAGCTCGCGCCGTAAGCTGATCGGACATGGTCATGCCAGTATCGGAATTTTCAGGGTGCAGGGTCACATGGTAAGCACCGTGAACGCTGAAACTGTTCGAATAAGAGGATTCTTCATTTCCGTTGATGCTGTATACTGCATTGGTGGCTTCCTTGATATTTTTGTTCAGGCCCAGATAATCGACCACACCGCTCTGGTAGCTGGTGTTATCGTCTGTGATTGTAAAATGGCGCTCGCCTTGAACGGGGAGTCCATAGGCATCGGAAGTGACCTCCAACGCTGTGAGCCCGCGGGCCTCGACAACTCTTGCAGACACACCGATATCGGAGTTGTTGATCAGGCGTGCAAGTTTGTTCTGAAGGTCGTTGTTTGTCTCGCCCTCGTGTACATTAAATTGCAGTTCATAGTGAAGCCTGTTCGTCAGAATATCAAAGGAATAACTGTCCGGTTTTAGTGTGACCGGCTGGTTCGCCTTAATATATTTGCTGGTATTGACTTGCGGTGACGCAAAATTTTCGACCTCTAAGATAAAATCTGACGGCACATCGCCCTCTGCGTCATCGGGCTCATACTCGACACTCGCCAGCGATTCGTTGTCGCTGTAGGCGGATTTCATTGAGAACAGGTCATCGTCATCGCTGAGCAGACCGATCGTCTGCTTTAAGTCGTTGGCGCTCTCCTTCAGATGGATTGCGTAGGCGATGGAGCGCACGGACGGCTCAGTGAGATAGAGTGGAGCAAAACGGTTTTTCCACTGGATGGTGCTGTATAAATTCTGCAGTTCGCTGGAGTCATGCATGACAAAGCGGGAACTGCGTTTATTGTATTTTCTGTTGGAGTTGTTATTATTCCGGCTGTGATATGTGGTCATGTACTGGTCTAGAGCCTGCAGAGTATTGATAGAAACTGACATACTGATGTCCTCCTTCCTTGGGTAATCAATTTGGGTCTTATGTGAACCTGATTTTGAACACATAATTGAATGAAAAATTTAAAAAACTTCCCTGTTTTAGAGCGATACAAGACTTTAATTGTGCGAATATTCACAAAAATGTTATGTATATCTCTTTTTTAATTTTAACTTACCATGAATTGTATGAAAAAGCAAGGGGTTTACCCCAGAAAAAATGAAAAAATTTTCCATAGTTGTCCCAAAATACTGAAAATAGACTGAATTGTCGTTAAAATTACGACAATTCTGATGGGATTCACAAATGACAAAATGGTACGATTTTGCGCATGAAAGGGGGGAAACAAAATGAAAAAATAAATATTGACGCAATGCGAACCATATGTTATAGTGGAAAGGCAAGATGTACATGAGGTCTTTTTTTTATGCAATTTTGGAAGCGTGAAGATGCGTGGCATCCTGCAGGATTAGAACAGTAGAGGATATATTATTTAGAACGCTAGCGGAGGTGGAATTATGCGTACAAAGATTACATTGGCATGTACAGAGTGCAAACAGCGTAATTACAATACTACAAAGGAGAAAAAGACCCATCCTGACAGAATGGAGATCAAAAAGTATTGTAGATTCTGCAAGACTCATACACTGC
>CAMWXA010000370.1 GCA_947178035.1 uncultured Lachnospiraceae bacterium
ATTCTATTGACTTAAAATAAAGAAAATGGTATTGTATCAATAGCAGAAGAAATAACGTTTCATGAAAATAGCGGATATATATGAAATTTCAAATCAAGTTATTTCATAAAATGTTTTAAAGTTTTCATGAAAAAGACAACGTATTAAATTTGCTTAGTTACAATGTTCACAAAAAGAAAGGAGAGAGAATATGAGTAAAAAGCCGATTGCTGAGAATCAGGCTGCAGCAGTGTCCGTTGCTGTGAAACCAACAGTAACGATGGGAAAATCGTTGAAAAAACGGATACTGGACAACTGGCAGCTGTATGCAATGCTTTTGGTGCCTGTAGTGTTGACTGTGATTTACAAGTACATACCGATGTATGGTATCCAGATTGCATTCAGGGATTACAAAGCCAGCCGCGGTATGTGGGGGAGTGAATGGGTCGGACTGGAATGGTTTGAACGGTTTTTCACAGCGCCGACATGCGGACGTATGATTAAGAATACGATATTGCTGAGCTTCTTTAGTTTGTTGTGGAGCTTTCCGATTCCGATTATTCTGGCGCTGATGCTGAACCAGCTGAGATTCCAGCGTTTTAAGAGACTGACGCAGACGGTGCTCTACGCGCCGCACTTTATTTCTACTATGGTTATCTGTGGTATGATCCGTATTTTTTTAAGTCCTTCAGGCGGTTTAATCAACCTGATCGCAGGAACTTCCATTGATTTCCTGACAGAAGCTTCCGCGTTCCGCACGATTTACATAGCTTCCGGTATCTGGCAGGATGCAGGCTGGGGAGTCATTGTATACATGGCTACGCTGGCAAATGTGGACACTTCTCTGTATGAGGCGGCAAAGGTGGACGGTGCATCGATGTTCCAGCGGATTCTCCATATCGATATACCGGAGCTGACTTCTATCATGGTGCTGAATCTCATTATGAGCGCGGGCGGTCTGATGAATGTCGGATTTGAGAAGGTATGGCTGCTGCAGACAGATCTGAACAAGGCGACAAGTGATGTCATTGCGGTATATGTTTACCAGCAGGGTATTGAAAATGCCAAGTACAGTTATTCTACGGCGGTAGGTCTGTTCAATACAGCGGTGAATATTGTTCTGTTGATTGTGGTCAACAAGATCGCAGGCAAGATATCTGAAGACACGAGTTTTGTGTAGGAGGTGTGGTATGAGCGCAAGAACAAAATCCAACAATACGACGGGATTTTCCGAGAGGACGAGTGATATTATCCTGGTTGCCATCTGTGCAGTTGCTCTGTTTATCGTTGCCTACCCGCTGTATTATATATTGATTGCTTCGGTGTCGAACCCATATGATGTATATGCGGGAAAGACATTTCTGTTTCCAAGTCAGTTTACTTTAGATGGTTATAAAGCAGTGTTTGCGGATTCCCGCATCGTGACAGGTTATCTAAACAGTATTAAGTACACAGTGATCGGTACAGTGTTCTCTGTTCTGATGCTGTATCTGTCGGCTTATCCGCTCAGCGTTAAGGATTTGCCGGGAAGAAAATTTTTGAGCATCTTCTTCATTTTTACCATGTATTTTGGGGGAGGGCTGGTTCCTACTTACCTGGTCGTAAAGGATACCGGACTGATGAACAGCATGTGGGCACTCTTTCTTCCGGGCGGCGTTGGTGTCGGCAACATGATCATTATGAGGAACTTTTTTGAGAACAGTATTCCAAAAGAAATGATCGAGGCGGCAGGGATTGACGGTGCATCTAAGTGGACGACATTCTATAAGATTGTGGTTCCCCTGAGCCGTTCAATCATGGCGGTTATGGTTGTGTTCAGCATGGTTGCATACTGGAATGACTGGTTCACGGCATTGATTTATCTGCCGGGTGAGGAGAAAGCCCCGCTGCCGCTGATTCTGAGAAATATCCTGATCAAGAGTTCTGCGAGTGCAAGTCAGGCAAGTACGATATCTGGAGGTTACGCGGAGCTGAATAAATTGACAGAGATGATCAAATTTTCATCGATTATTGTAGCTGCGGCTCCGATGCTGGTGATTTACCCGTTTGTACAGAAGTACTTTGAAAAAGGCTTTATGGCAGGGGCGGTCAAAGGTTAGCATGAAAAGATTTTCTAAGGCTGTAAAGTACACAGCCTAAGAAAATCTAAGTTTCATGCGGAAAGAACGCAAAGGGCAGCGTTCTTCTAAATGGTTTTCGGCATTTGATTGAGCCGGTTATAAGGTATGCTTTATTGCAAATGGTTTTCAGAATGGAAATGGTTGTTATTTATTTTAGAAAGGAAGGAAAATATTATGGGAAAGACAAAATTGTGGAAGAGCGTGGTTTCCTGTGCGATGGTTACAGGTCTTGCAGTGTCGGTGACGGCGTGCGGAGGTAAAACGGAGACAAGTACAGTGGAGCCCGGTGTTGCGAGCAATGATACGTCACAGGAAAGTTTTACTATTATGGGTGCTATGAGCGCTTTGAGTAAAGGGTATGACAGCAATGAGGTTTTGAACAAGATGCAGGAGGATGCGGGGATCAGGATTGAATGGAACTGCATGAGCGATTCACTGGCAGAGCAGGTCAATATCAAGATTGCTGGCAATGATCTCCCGGATGCGTTTATGGGTGTCGGATTTAACAATTACGATCTGACCAACTATGGCGAAGACGGCGTGTTCATTGACCTGACACCTTATCTGACAGAAGAATACATGCCGAATCTGGCAAAGATTCTGGATGAGAATCCCAATATCCGCAGTGCGATCACCATGAACAACGGCGGTATCTATGGACTTCCGGCGGGCGAGCAGATGGGAACTGCAGGCATAGGTGCAGAGAATGATTACAGTATCTATACAATTCCACAGTTTTCCATGATCAACAAGGCATGGCTCGATGATCTCGGACTGGAGGTGCCGACAACGCTCGATGAACTGCATGATGCGCTGAAGGCATTTAAGGACAATGATATGAGTGCGAAATATTATGGAAATGATGCGGGAAGCACGATTCCTATGAGCACTGGTTTTGACCAGTGGTGCTGGGGACAGAATATCTTCTATGCCGGATTTGGATTTACAAACTGGCCAAATGATGTCTGCAATGATCTGGTTCTGCATGATGACGGCACGGTTGATTTTGTGTGTGCGACAGACGAATACCGCCAGGCCCTCACCTATTTCCATGACTGGTATGCAGAGGGGCTGATGGACATCGAAATGTTCAGCCAGTCGGACACACAGCTCATTTCCAAGTGCTCGCAGGGTTATGTCGGCGTTGCGACATGGTGGTACATAGAGGAAGTGATGGGCGAGTACGCAAAGGATTATGTATTTCTTCCGGTTCTCGACGGTCCTGATGGGACGCACAACGTAACAGTGCGTACCGGCGGCGGTATCAACAGCGGAAATCTGTGCATTACGAAGGATTGCAAGAGCCCGGCAAACCTCCTGAAATTCTTTGATCAGTGGTATGATCCTGAAATCGTAATGCAGCTCCAGTACGGTCCGATCGATACGTACTTTATCGCAAAAGACGACAACGGGGTATGGCTCAGCATCACAGACGAGGAAGCACAGGAAAAATTCGGCAAGAGTGCCGGCGAGCTGAAGGGTGAGTGTGAAGTGTATGGTCCGAAGCTGATTCTGAGTGATTACTATAACACAACATTCAAGATGGAAGACCGTGCGATTGAGCGTCTGACAGATTTAAACGATTTTTGGATGTCCTATGTTGACAGTGCTGTCACCTATCCGGTTGACTGTGTGTATACAAAAGAGGAGTTAGACACAATTGACCGATATAAGCCTGACTTTGAAAGTACCGTATCAGAACAGGAAGGTCTGTGGATCAAAGAAGGCGGACCGACAGATGAAGAGTGGGAAAGCTATGTTTCCACTTTGAAAAATAACTGTGGTATGGAGGAACTGCAGAAGGTATATCAGGCAGCTTACGACCGTTATACATCAGCAGGGGATGCGGAATAAGAGAGATGACATAATCAAAGGGGACATTTGACAAAAACGTCATGTCCAAAGGGAATCAATATCGGAGTGGAAAAAGCAAGTGCATCTGCTCCGATATTGTTCTATAATAGTAGTGTAAGAAGAAATAGATTGCTGGAGCTGATGGTCAAATCACAGGCTGTCGGCGGAATGGAGGAAGTGTGAAATCACGGATTTCACACGGCAAATTTGCGGGTAGAGAAAGGAGTATGGCTAGATATGATGAGTCACATTTTGCGGGATGCACGGAAATATGAAGAGACAATGGAGAAGCAGATTGCGAGGGAGGCAAGGCCGGATTTTCATCTGTCCGCGCGCGTTGGCTGGATGAATGATCCGAATGGATTTTCGTATTATGATGGGAAATACCATATGTTTTACCAGTATCATCCGTATGACTGCCACTGGGGTCCCATGCACTGGGGGCACGCGGTCAGTGAAGATTTATTGCACTGGGAGTATCTTCCCGCTGCGCTGGCTCCAGATGAACTCTGTGACATGGATGGATGTTTTTCGGGGAGTGCGATTACACTTTCTGATGGCAGACAGCTGCTGATGTATACCGGAGTGGTGAAGGAACGGCAGCGGGGAAGAGAAGCCAGGGAGGTCCAGACGAAGAGCCTTGATGAGGGCG
>CAMWXA010000371.1 GCA_947178035.1 uncultured Lachnospiraceae bacterium
ATCATATACTGACAGAATGCGCAGCCATTTTCGGCTTTTTCAAGGATTTCCTCCCATGCCTCCTGAATGCTGTCAAAGGGCATGATCTCCCGCAGTTCCGGGGTCAGCATATCCATACGCAGCGCACCTATAACCGCCGCTGCGCTGCCTAAAGATATCGCCTGATGGAGCATGGCATAGGCCGCCGCCTCGTTTTCTTCAAAGGGGTGGTATTCCCAGCTGTAGCAGGAGCCGGAAAAACAACGGGAGAGGAAATAGCAGGCATCCCCATCCCCGTCCTTTGCCGCAGACAGTAATGCGTCCGCCGCCGCTTTTGCCTTGTCGTTGTCACAGCAATAATAGAGAGCATCAATGGCTTTGTCCACCACATCGCTAAAATACTTTCCCATGTTTCTTTTTGCCCTTTCTATCTGATTTTTCTATTTACCTTTTCTATCTGATCTGTAATATCAGCCCAGCCGCTCATTTCTTCAATAACACCGGAATCCAAATAATTAACCAGCCAGAATTTCACCTGCGTCACAGTTCCTTCTTTCGCCAGAAACCTGGTATCCCCTTTTTCTGTGTTATTGGTACGCCAGATTACCATCAGATCATTTTGAACGCCGGGAAACAGATCGAAGGCTTTTGTTCCCCATTCCAGGACTGCCTTTGTGTATTTTCCCTCATGGATTCCTTCGATGGCCAGTTCCACATCCCTGGCAGAGAAAAATTTGTGTTCATCATGCCAGTTCTCTCCAAAAATGACCAAAAACTGGTGCCAGCTCCGCATTTGCCCCTTCTGTTCACTTTGAAGCAGATGCCAGAAAGATTTTATGCCTTCCTCAGCCTGCCGGGTATCAGTTTCGCCCTTCTCCACCGCATATTCCTCCCATGGAGAAACATTCTCCATCTTTTTCCATCCTGAAAAATCAGCGCTGCCAGCCAGGAGTTTTTCAAACCAACCCTTCGCATCGTCAAACGCTGCACTTTTATGATACGATTCATATCCGCCTTCAGAGTCATCCAAAAATGCGGTCAGCCGAAAGACCTCATGGTATATGCAAAAAATCTGGCTTACGTTCCCTATCTCCTGTACGACAAAAGGCGGCAGAATCTGGAGTCTGAAAACGCCCCCTTTATCACTTTCCATCAGGCTTTCCAGCTGTATTTGTAAAACCTCCACTGTAACATTGGAACTCCTGTTTCCAGATGTATCTGTAAGAATAAACTGGCTGACTGGTGCCTGCTTCTGTCTGTTATCCGGCCTGACCAGATCACGTACCCCGTCCCATATTCCCAACAAGCCAAAACCCGCCATACCGAGCCCAATCAGGAGCCGGAGCATTCCGATCACTTCCTTTATCTCAGCAAGGCCTATGGCTGCCAGACCAAAGCCAAGAAATGCCCCATAGCCGCCCAATATAAGAGGTATCAGGCGCAGCCGTTTTCCTGTTCTGTTTCTTTTTCTCATAATCTGTTTCCTTGTTTTCATCTACCTTTGGAATCATGGACTAAGTTTCTATGTCTCCCTGTTGCTGGATCCGCTTTTGCGGGCACCCCCATAGAATGCTTTTATATATCGTTCCTATTGACAGCTGAATAAATTAATATCCATTTACCTTCAGCCATAATTCAGCAGTTGGAAAACCTAATTTTGCAGATACCCGATACCATTCTATGCCTTTTGTAATTTTGGGATTTGCCTTGGCTATACCTGTCTTCAAGTATATCTGCTGCACCTCCCTCGGCAGCCTTTTATACCAGCAGCGGCTTATTTGGGAATCCATTGATACTCCCATTCCTTTCCTTTTTCCGTTCCAGTCAATCAACCTGAATAAAAATATTATAATACTTTGTGTTTTCATTGTCCAATGGGAGATAAAATTCTTTAATCATCTTACAAATGATTAGCCAAATTCAGGTTACATAAGGCATTGTCCTTTATGCCTTATGTAACCTGAATTTGGCGCAAATATCACGCAAAGTGGTGAATACGACGCGTACGCGTCGTTATGCAGATGGCAGGAATGATTTTTCAAACACGCTCTAAGAAACCTTCGAAATCCGAATCTCTGTAGCATGGAAAATATCATTTTCAAAACTACCCTTTAGTGAGACCGACTGATCTTTCTTGATATCCTGAAATGCTGCATCTGAATCTTCATAGCTTTCTCCGCCGTTATAAATTGTTCTTATATAAAAATGAGTGCTTTCATCGAAAACTACTGATACTAATTCTGAGTCAGGAATATCTGCATCGGTACTTGGACTGCCGGACAAAAGAATACCTCCATCAAGAATCTCTGTCTCACTGGGAACGATATAAAAAGATTTATCATCGATCTTCCAAACACACCCTTCAAAATCCGCGTCGACTGCTGCCGCGACTTCGGGAGACAAAACATGCCATTTTCCCTCAGTATTATCAGTACTTGTGTCATTTTGCAGGATCTCTGCTTCGGAAGCATCAGCGATTGAGCCGCCTTGTGTTGTGTCTGTCTTTGAGGGTTCAATGTTATCAGAAGCCGATGACTGCAGGTTGACGTCCTGACCGCCAGTGGTTTCGGATGCGGGGGTGGAACTACATCCAGCTGCCAGTAAGCTGGATATACAGATGGCGCCTAACAATCTAATTGCCTTTTTCGTGTGTTTTTTCATAATTAAAATCCTCCTTGGTATACATTAAATATTTCTATCTACAGTTTTTTATTATATTACATCAATCTCTAATTTGGCTCTAAATATGACATTGTTTTTAGTGTATGCAGTCACCTTTACGTTACTGGATAAGGGACAGAATTGATAAAGCGGGTGTTGGTCAATTCTGTCCCTTGTATCATCTGGGAAATAATGATGTAATATATATATGTAATTTGTCGAAAACTGTACTATTTTTAATATTCTTAGTCAGGCTTTTTAAGGTAGGATGAAGCCTAAATCAGGCAGATAGGAGTTTATGTGGCAAGAGGAAATGATGCAATTCCGACCTGGAGCGGATTTAATTATCAGGGAAAGATAATGCTGCTCTATATTATAAGTTTCATGAATCAGGCAGCGGAAAATGGTGATAAGAATGAGTATTTTGTAGAATTGGAGAAAACAGAAGATTTTTGCATTCTCTGTGACAAGAAATACATATCATTTCACCAGGTCAAGGCATGGCTGTCGACCAACAAATGGAAAAGCTACACGGATGCAATGAATAAGCTGCTACAGCATAGAAAAGACTGTAAGGCATTTTGTGCAAAGTGCTGTCTTATGACAGCAAAAGAGATAAATGACTGGAACGATCCAGCGAATACATACAGCGCGCAAATAGAACTATATCAGTATCAGTCGACTTTTGTGGGCGTTTGTGATGTTAAGGCATCTATTGTGCAGGAAATTGAGAAATATTTGAACAGTAAAGGATATAACTCGTCAGATGTGGAGATCGTGTATAGTGAATTGTGCTTGTATCTGGATGATCTGATAGCCGCAATGCATAATAACGGAGCAAAAAACAGATGTCATACAATTCCATTTTCCGAGTTTGCCGCAAAAATGGAACAGGCTGTTCATGAGAAAGAGGCTCGGAAAGAATACTATTTAAAGGAAAGCGTATACGAATATATTATGGGCAGCATAGAACGTGTGCTGGAGGAGTTTTGCCAGGATGAATGTGGAATGACTGTAACAGACTGCGTAGAAAGCTGCGCTGCAAAGAAAGCCCACGATAAAATGATGGAAATTTGCGATTACACAAATTTTTGTAAGCTGCTAAATCCGGATAAAATAGACGGGTGGAACGACCCGATATCCGCAGCTGCAAATTTTCCAGATGAAAAACTGCGAAATGAAATTTACGATTTGCTTTATCAAAGCAAAAGCCCTGAAAAGGTCTCGGGTGATGAGAACAGCATCTATCTGGAATCAGAATTTTCGATGTCCCCAAATGGCAGGATTATTCCGACTTTTCTGGATTTGACAAGGGGATGCAAAAAGGAAAAAGCGTTACAGAGGATATTTCAGAACATAATTAAAAATACGGATATCTCACATTTTTTAGAAGGAAACAGCATTACGGCCATACCAGGAAATTATATGGGCAGCTTATCCCAGGCAAGGATAACGACCGGATGGCAGGAAAGCAACCCAGAAAGAAAAAGCGGGCAGAAAAACAGTCCAGAAGAAAGCATAAATCATTATTATAGGGACATAGAGCTGATTTCTTCAGTAGAACTGCGGGAATATTTCAATAATGAGAACGGAGATAATCAATGATAAACACTATAATAAACATCATTCACGCACTAAACGGAGGCAGTGTCATTCCATCTCAGCCGGACGAGGCAACAATGGTTGATTTAGGAAATGACATGGTAAAATTGTATGTTGATTCATCGGGAACAGAAAAAAAGTATTATTATTTTGCCAGGTATGAAATAGATAATGATAAAAATGATAATTTAGGGCAGATTGAAAAAGAAATCTTTGGGAGTAAGGTGTATAAAAACAGCCAGCAACCCAGTCCGAGCGACTCGTTTATGATTTTACTTTGGAAAGTCGACGCGATTGACGAGAAGATTTTTCCATATGTTATCAGCGTCGAGGAAAACGAATTTTTTTA
>CAMWXA010000372.1 GCA_947178035.1 uncultured Lachnospiraceae bacterium
CTCCCACATTTGCTGAAAATCATCTAGTTCTGTCCGCACCGGTTCTGATTCTGGCGGCGTCTCACTCCCCATCCTGCCAGATTCGTTCTGTGGTGGTTTCGCGGCGGCCGCATCCGCTGGCCTGCTTTTCTGCGCCGTCTTTGGGGGCTGATTTCCCTGTTCCATTTTATACAATACTGCGGCCATATGTTCACATTTCCTGCCGCCTCTTGCCTTGGGACACTTGCATTTGAAGATCAATGGCACACCTTCTTTGAGCGTGATGGAGACTTCTGTGCGTCCCCCCATTGCCATCACTGCCGCGTCAATGTGCGATTCATCCCTCTTTTCAAGCGTGATTCGGCTGCTGTCAATCGACTTTGCCCTCGTCAGCGCCACACTGTCAAACAATTTTTCCCATTTGTACATTATTCTTTCCTACTTTTTTCAGATTATCGGTAATCCTATCATACCATCATATCTGCAAAAAGTCGAGTACCACTGCCGTTCATTCTGTCCGCCAACTTTTATGAAATTTGGGGAAACAGCTCTTTGACTGTCGGATAGATCTGGGCGAACCTGCGGTAGCGCTCCTCGTAGCGGGCCGCAAGCTCCCTGTCAGGATCCACGCTGTCAACCACTTTGACAAGCTTTGCGGCTGCCTCCTCCACGGAAGTGTACTCACCGCACGCGACTGCCGCAAGGACTGCCCCGCCGTATCCTGGTCCCTCCTCGCTCTCGATGATGTCGAGACGGATATTCAGCACATTTGCAAATATCTTTTTCCAGAGCGGGCTCTTCGCGCCGCCGCCGCAGATTTTGGACGACCGGATGTCGATGCCAAGGCTCTTTGCCACCTCAAAGGAATCACGGATGGCAAACGCAACTCCCTCGAGCACTGCCTGATACAAATCCGCCCTCGTCGAGTCCATCGTCATCCCGATAAACGTACCGCGCGCATTGGCGTCATTGTGCGGGGAACGCTCTCCCATCAGATACGGCAGGAAATAGACATGGTTATTTCCAAGCCTGTCGTCTGTTATCGCTGCCTGTTCCCTGGCAAACTCTGTGGTCTGCATGATTTCCTCCATCCACCACTTGTTGCAGGAAGCAGCGCTCAGCATACATCCCATCAAATGATATCTGCCGTCCGCGTGCGCGAAGGAATGAAGCGCGTTATTCCTGTCAACGCCAAAGTTTTTGCTGGAGATAAAGATTGTCCCGCTTGTTCCGAGAGAAATGTTGCACATTCCGTCTCCGACTGTGCCGGTTCCGATTGCCGCAGCAGCATTGTCGCCTGCTCCCGCTGCCACTTTCACATCTTCAGACAATCCAAGCTCTGCTGCCACTTGCGGCTTCAATGTGCCCACGACTTCATAACTCTCGTAAATCTCTGCAAGCTGTGACTTGTCCACTCCGCAGATTTCCATCATCTCGCGCGACCAGCACTTGTGTTCCACATCAAAGAGAAGCATGCCAGATGCGTCGGATACATCAGTGCAGAAACTTCCTGTAAGCATATAGGCAATGTAATCCTTCGGAAGCATAATTTTGCAAATCCTCGCGAAATTCTCTGGCTCTTTGTTTTTGACCCACAGAATTTTGGGCGCTGTAAATCCTGTAAACGCGATATTTGCGGTGTATTTTGACAGTTTATCTTTTCCGATTTCGTTGTTGAGATAGTCTGTCTCCTCCTGTGTTCTGCCATCATTCCACAGGATTGCCGGGCGAATCACATTGTCGTCTTTGTCCAAAATTACCAGTCCATGCATCTGACCGCCAAAACTGATGCCGGCCACCTGTGACTTATCACAGTCCTTCGTCAGCTCCTTAAGGCCTTCCATCACTGCACTCCACCAGTCCTCCGGCTTCTGCTCACTCCAGCCGGGATGTGGAAAATACAGAGGATACTCCTTTGAGACAACATTCGCAATCCTGCCGTTTCCCTCCATCAACAGAAGTTTCACTGCTGAAGTTCCAAGATCTACTCCTACATAATACATAAAAATACCTCCTATCGTCTGTTAAAAATCTCTGCGCCCGCTATGTGCTCGAGCACGCCGCTTCTTAAAAAGATATCGCTATGTGGCATTCTGCGCCGCTTTTGCCTGCACTGCCGTGCTACATAGCGATATCTCTCACCTGTAAAGTATAGTATACAAGGTTTCCCCTGATTTTTCATGGTATAAACTATACTAAATTTACCCTAAAAATTTGTTATAAAGTCACACCTGCACGATTTGAACTTTTCCTACTCCTTTGGGTGTCCGTGTGCATAAAAAACCCCCGGCTATTCGGAGGTTTTTTAAATTTGCAGTCTTATTTCACAAGCGCCACAGTCTGTCTGGCAATCGCGAGCTCCTCGTTTGTCGGTACGCAGAGAAGTGCAACCTTGCTTTCCTCTGTAGAAATCACTCTGTCCTCGCCCCTGACATTGTTCTTCTCCGTGTCGATCTCTGTTCCAAGATATCCTAAGTACTTCGCAATCTCAGCGCGTCCCGAAATATTGTTCTCGCCCACTCCGGCTGTAAATGCAATCGCATCCACACCGTTCATGGCTGCTGCGTAAGCGCCGATATACTTTGCCACGCTGTAATAAAATGCATCCAATGTCACTCTGGCAAGCTTATTGCCATCGTTTGCAGCCGCCTCAATATCCCTGAAATCCGACGAAACCTGCGACATACCAAGCACGCCTGACTTCTTATTCAGGACATTGTTCATCTCCGCCGGCGTGAGATTCTCCTTCTGGCAGATAAAATCACAAATTGCCGGGTCAATGCTGCCGGAGCGCGTACCCATGATAATACCCTCGAGCGGTGTAAGTCCCATCGATGTGTCGACGCATTTTCCATGGTCCACCGCAGATACAGACCCGCCGTTTCCTAAATGGCACACAATAATTTTTAACGCATCCCTTGTTTTGCCAAGGATTTCTGCTGCCCTTGCAGATACATAATCATGACTTGTACCATGGAATCCATAGCGGCGGACTTTATATTTCTCGTAATATTCATAAGGAAGTCCATACAGATATGCTTTCTCAGGCATTGTCTGATGGAATGCGGTGTCAAACACGGCCACCATCGGAACATTTGGCATAATCTCCCTGCAGGAGTTGATTCCAATCAAATTGGCCGGGTTGTGGAGCGGTGCAAGGTCATTGCACTCCTCGATTGCCTGCATGACCTCATCGTTGATGATTACAGAAGACGCAAATTTCTCACCGCCATGTACTACACGATGTCCGACTGCGTTAATCTCGTCAAGTGACTTGACTACGCCGTGATCTGAATCGGTGAGCGCGTCGATCACAAGCTTGACTGCCACTGTGTGATTCGGCATCGGTGTCTCGATTTTTACGTTGTCTTTGCGCGCTGTTGTGTGTGTCAATACGCTTCCTTCAATGCCGATGCGCTCAGAGATACACTTTGCAAGTAGCGCTTCCGTTCCGCTGTCGATCAGCTGGTATTTCAGTGAAGAACTGCCGCAGTTGATAACTAAAATATTCATGATAATCCCTCCAATAAATTTTTTCCGTGATACGATATAATCATCATATCCTATTTTCAAGAAAAATGAAAGCGCTTACATGAAAGTTTTTTGCACTTTTTCAGACACATTTTTATCAATATGCCCTGCCCCAGTAAACCATTTTCTTTGCAGGTCTGCCACAGCACACGCAGGTATCGCTCAGCTGCTCCTGCTCAAACGGCATACAGCGGCTTGTCGCTGCTAACTCGTCCTTGATCCTGTCCTCACATGCACGCTCACCACACCACATTGCCTTGACAAAACCTGGCTTGTTGTTGATGGTATCGCAAAAGTCATCCCAGGACACCGAACTGTAAATATGCGTTTCCAGATGCTTCTTTGCCGTCTCGTACATGTCGGACTGTATCGTGTCAAGAAGCGCGGCTGCCTTGGTCTCAACCTCGTCGAGGCCAACCTCGATCTTTTCCCTTGTGTCGCGGCGCACAAAGACACACTTGTTGTTTTCGATATCTTTTGGCCCGATCTCGATTCTGAACGGAACGCCGCGCATCTCACACTCGCTGAACTTCCAGCCTGGGCTCTTGTCCGAGTCATCGACTTTCACGCGGAATCCCTTTTCCAGCAGGCGGCTCCTAAGTTCATACGCTTTGTCAAGCACGCCCTCCTTCTTCTGCTGGATCGGAACAACCATAATCTGTGTTGGAGCAACTTTCGGCGGAAGCTTCAGGCCGGAATCATCGCCGTGTACCATGATCACTGCACCGATAATGCGGGTGGACAGTCCCCATGATGTCTGGTGGCAGTATTTCAATGTATTATCCTTGTCTGTAAACTGAATGCCAAACGCCCTTGCAAAACCATCTCCAAAATTATGGCTTGTGCCTGACTGCAATGCCTTGCCGTCATGCATCAATGCCTCTATTGTGTAGGTCGCTTCGGCGCCGGCGAATTTCTCCTTCTCTGTCTTCTGTCCCTTCACGACTGGGATTGCAAGCACATCCCTCACAAAATCGGCGTAGACATTCAGCATCTGAATCGTTAGCTCTTCTGCCTCCTCCGCTGTCGCGTGCGCAGTGTGTCCCTCCTGCCACAGGAATTCGCGGCTTCTCAGGAAC
>CAMWXA010000373.1 GCA_947178035.1 uncultured Lachnospiraceae bacterium
CATCACATACAGTGAGTCCCGCGAGATCACGGGGCTTTCCATAACGGATGACAGTGGAGAAATTATTTTCGACTGGAAACTTCAAAACAGGGGTGCGGGTAAAAAGGAAGCTGATAAAAAGAATCCGGTCAAAAAGCAGGATGGAAAGGTATCTTCCCAGAAGACCGGTGTGGAAAAGACTTCCCTTTCAAAGAACCAGCTGGACGGACTTGAGACAGAGCTGAAACGCACCGGAGTTGCAATGGAGACCGTACAGGAGCGGTACCATATCGATGATCCGGCGCAGATGTCAGAGGAGCTGTATAACAGGGTGATGCGTGCACTGTCAAGGACGAGGAGTGCAGCATAGTAACGGAGGTTAAAAATGGATATAGGAAGTTTTGCAGAGCGGGTAAGGTCCCATGTGGGGAATGAACTGGACAGCGGCCATGATATCATGGTACAAAGGGTGGGTAAAAACAACGGCGTTTATTACACCGGGCTGCAGATAACAGAGAATGCGGTGAATATTTCGCCAGTTATTTATATTGACAGGTATTACGGGCTGTATGAAAAAGGTGAGGAAACGATAGAAAGTACTGCAGCCTTTGTCATGGATACCTACAACAGGGAAAGGAGTGGCGGCATAATGCAGGCTGACATGAGAAAGTTCCTGTCATATGACAGTGTCAGGGAAAATGTTGTATATAAACTGATCAATACGGAGAAGAACAGGGAACTCTTAGAGGACATACCCCACATGGAATTTATGGACCTGTCCATTGTATTCCAGTGCATGATCTCACAGAAAGAACTGGGGACTGCATCAATACTGATCCACAATGTACATATGAAACTGTGGGATGTAACAAAAGAAGAGCTGTATGAGGCGGCAAAGGAAAACACACAGAGACTGATGCCGTATGAGATAAAGACCATGGCGGAAGTCATGTGTGAGATCATTGAGACAGAAAACCCGGAGGAATTTGATGATGAGGATTACAGGGCAGAGCTCCCGGAAAGCGTTCCGATGTATGTGCTGAGCAACAGAAACAGGGTGGAAGGTGCGGCCTGTATGCTGTATCCCAATCTGATCCGTGATTTTGCAGATGCAATAGGAAGCAGCCTTTACATCATTCCGTCATCAGTACATGAGCTTCTGCTCCTTCCGGCAGAACATGATGTGGAGGGCGCGGAAATCAAACTCATGATCAGGGAGATCAACGATACACAGGTGTCGGAGGAGGAGCTCCTGTCGTATTCCCTGTATTACTATGACAGGGAAGAAGGAAAAATAAAAATGCTCTGATACGACAGAAAACATAGCGGCTGATGTAAAAGCCGGGCTGTTTTTGGTCTGGCTTTTACGTCAATATTTTTCATGTGGTAAATCTGACGCTCGTTAGAAGTATCACCATTTATCTGACTGATATCAGGCCAGCTCAGAAATGGTTTTACTATGTTTTCTCATAACGTCAGATTTACTACATTTATTTTTGATGGAGGAGGTTATATGACATCTGATGACAATTTTATATCCGCAGATTACGTTAAGAAAGCGGCAAAGAGGATTCACGAAGCTGGCGGCTGCGATGCCACAGATGAATACGGCAGAGGATATGATGACGCGGTCAAACTCGCGCTGGATATCCTTCTGGAAGAAACAGGATATGTGATAGAAGATATCCCTGATTATGGGGAAAATAAGGAGGCTGGAATCTATGAATGAGTACGATCCGAAGTATTGGAAACATGGTGTAAATGTAACAGTGGGGCAGTTCTGTGATTATATAAAGAAGAATATCCCGTCTGATGCGGTACTTTATATATGCGGGGATAATAATGTCAGCCTGCACTTTTCGCCGCAGGGTAATATACTATCAGTAGATTATGATACATTATCCGATCTGCCAGAGTATGAAAACTGCGCTGCCGGGGAACCTGTGACAGGGGTGTCACCATGAACAGGCAGTATGGTTATTGCCGGATATCCACCCAGAGACAGAACATAGAGAGACAGGAGCGTAACATAAAAGCGTCGTTTCCTGATGCAGTCATTGTAAAGGAAGTTTACACCGGAACAAAATTTCAGGGAAGGAAAGAACTTGAAAAGATCCTGGATAAGGTGCAGACGGGAGATACAATAATCTTTGATTCCGTGAGCCGCATGAGCAGAAATGCGGAAGAGGGGTTCCGGTTATATGAAGAATTATTCCATAAGGACATATCGCTTGTATTTCTGAAGGAGCCGCATATCAACACAGATACTTACAGAAATGCTATGAGGAACCAGATTACCATGACGGGTGACAAGGTTGACCTGATCCTGGACGGAGTCAATAAATATCTGATGGAGCTTGCAAGGGAGCAGATACGCATTGCATTTGAACAGGCGCAGAAAGAAGTATCCGACCTGCACCAGAGAACAAAAGAAGGAATCGAGACAGCCCGGCTGAATGGAAAACAGATCGGACAGCGCAAAGGAACAACTTATGAGACACAGAAGGCAAAAGCGGCCAAAGACATCATCCGCAGACACAACAGATCATTTGGCGGTTCCCTGACAGATGACGAGACCATGAGACAGGCAGGTATCTCGCGAAAGAGCTTTTATAAGTATAAAAAGAAACTTCGTAGGATGACTGCAGATTACAAGCAGTAATGAACGGATTGAAAAAAAGGAGGACTTGTGATAGTATGATGATAAGAAAAAATATCTATAAAAGATACATGGTGAATGGAAGAAGGTGAGATTCATGTCAACAACAAAACAGCATGAAGAAGATCTGCAGCGTCTTGCGCAGCTGAGACCAATTGATGACGACCTCATGCGCTGTCTCCTTAAAGACAATATCCCTTTAGCTGAATTTGTGCTGCGTATCATTACGGGTAAAAAAGATCTGATGATCACTGAGTGTGAGACACAACGGGACATGAAACGGCTGGCAGGCGCACGATCCATCTGTCTGGATGCGTATGGGACGGATTCAGACGGGAAAAAATACGATTTAGAAATACAGAAGGCTGGTGATGGGGCAGATCCACACAGGGCAAGATACCATTCCAGTGTACTGGATGTGGAGAACCTGCATTCCGGTCAGGAGTTTAAGGAGCTGCCGGATACGTATACCATATTTATTACGGAGAAAGACTTTTACGGAATGGGGCAGCCAGTCTATCCAATAGAGCGGATGAACCTGGCAACAGGGAAGCCTTTTGCAGATGGGGAACACATCCTGTATGTCAATGGTGAATATCGCGGAGATTCCGAACTGGGAAAGCTTATGCATGATTTCAACTGTACGAGGGCGGATGACATGGAATTTGAACTGATGGCAGAAAGCATGCGGTATCTAAAAGAAGATCCGAAGGGAGTGAGCATGATGTGTAAGATTATGGAAGATATGAGAAATGAATCTTTGAAGGAGGGGATAAAAGAAGGTGCAATAAGTACAGCTAAGCGAATGATAGCAGATGGGATACTGGCACTTGAAAAAATCGCTGAATATGCGGGACTTTCTCTTGAAGAAGTAAAACAACTGCAGGCAGACAAAAACGCATAGGAAAGTTTCAATGAATATACAATGGGAAATATAATATGATCAGATGAGTGCGAAGAAACAGGGGGAGAGCAGTATTTCCTCCTGTTTTTTGCAAATTTATTTTGTAATTATCTCCTACAGGAAATTAAAAAAACCAATAGGAGATGATTTTGTGAATACTATTAAAATTTCTTATGATCAACAAAGTTTCCATGCAAAACCTTCTGGCGATGAAATACGATGGATCAATAACCGGATAGCGGGATCAGCAAAGGAACTGGACCGCGACGGATTGCAGAGCGTAATAACCAGAATCGGAAGTGAGGGATGTACTTTCAGTCCGGCTACATTTATAAATGGAAAGCGCAACAAAGATAATTTTGAACAGCAGCAGTTATTTGCATTGGATTTCGATAATAAAGATTCAAAAAAGAAGCTTGCATTCGAGGAAGTAAGGGAGAGGGCCGTTCAGTATGAGCTTCCCATCCTGTTTGCATATGATACGATGTCAAGCACGGATCATGACAGGTTCAGAGTTGTGTTCCTCAATGATGTATCCATCACAGACCAGAGAGCTGCCGGGGCTGTGCAGCTTGCGATCGGTGAGATGTTCCCGGAGACTGATCCGTCATGCTATAAGGATGTATCTAGGCTGTATTTTGGTGGTAAGGAAGTTCTCTACTATGATGATAGGCTGCCAGAGATCAATATAGAGTCAGTCTTTAGAAATTATACGTACTGTATGAGAAAGAGGTATGGAGATAATCACTATAAGCAGCATATAACAAAATTTTCTAAAGAGACCGGGATTGCATTGACTAAGAAAGGATTATTGGATATTACAGTAACGGATCATCTGCCTGAAACAGATGATCCGACAGAAGATCATGGTGCTTTCCAATATTTTATAAATGGGAAAAATTCGCCAATAGCTATTATATGTAATCGTAATAATTCTAATATAATAGCAGATGGCGAGATTTTCCCAAATAAATATTATTTTATAAATTTTACTTGAGAGTTGAAAGTTTGTACCACTAAGAAGCCAGAAAATCCCACTGTTC
>CAMWXA010000374.1 GCA_947178035.1 uncultured Lachnospiraceae bacterium
AATGGTGCGAAACAGGTGGTTCACGATTCTAATTTCTGGCCGGATGGAGTACTAGTCCCTGCCGTAAATATCCCTTGTATATATCTTCTCTTCCACGTCCTCGAGCTCCTCTGTCAGACGGTTTGCGATAATGATATCCGATATCCTCTTAAATTCGTCCAAATCCTGGATTACCCTTGATCGGAAAAAGTGCTCCTCCCTGAAGCTTGGCTCATACACGACGACCTCAACACCTTTTGCCTTGATCCGTTTCATAATCCCCTGTATGGAAGACTGACGAAAATTATCGGAATCGGTCTTCATCGTAAGCCTGTACACTCCCACAATCTGAGGCTTCCTCGCCAGTATCATCTCTGCAATGTGATCCTTTCTGGTTCTGTTGGCATCCACAATGGCCGAGATGATATTGTTCGGCACATCCTCATAATTGGCACGCAGCTGTTTGGTGTCCTTGGGCAGACAGTATCCGCCGTAGCCAAAGGATGGATTATTGTAATGATTTCCAATCCTGGGATCAAGCCCTACACCTTCTATAATCTGCTTCGTGTTGAGCCCCCGCATCTCAGCATAAGTATCCAGCTCATTGAAATACGCAACCCTGAGCGCCAGATAGGTATTTGCAAAAAGCTTGATCGCCTCTGCTTCAGTGACATCTGTAAACAATGTCGGAATATCCTGCTTAATCGCCCCCTGTTTCAGCAGATTGGCAAATACCTCTGCCCGATGGGACTGTTCCCCCACAATAATTCGCGATGGATAGAGGTTATCATACAGCGCCCTGCCCTCACGCAGGAACTCCGGTGAGAAGATGATGTTATCAATGCCAAATTTTTGCCGGACAGACCTTGTGTAACCTACTGGAACTGTTGATTTGATGATCATAACAGCCTCTTTGTTCACTTTCATGACAAGCTCGATCACAGCCTCAATCGAACTGGTATCAAAATAGTTCTTGTATGGGTCGTAGTTCGTCGGCGTCGCGATAATGATGTACTCCGCGTCCCTGTATGCAGCTGCCCCGTCCGTTGTCGCCTTGAGGTTCAGCTCCTTTGTCGTCAGATATTCTTCTATCTCTTTATCAATAATTGGTGTTTTTTTATTGTTGATCATATCCGCTTTTTCCTGAAAGACGTCCACTGCCGTCACTTCATTGTGCTGAGCCAGCAATATCGCATTTGAAAGACCAACATAGCCAATACCTGCCACTGCTATCTTCATAAGATTCCTCCACATTCTTCGTATCGTTTTAATTTTTTTAGTATAGCACACCTGCCCTTGGAATTACAATACGTTCAGAGCCATTCATTCCAGAAGTTTTCCACTTTCCGGGCTATCCCCGAAACACTCACAATCTCGTACTGGCTCCATTCGCGCGGAAACATGCGCCTGTACTGCGGCTCCAAAAAGCGCTCGTCGAGCAGTGCCACCACACCGATATCCTCCGCGGTGCGGATCACACGCCCCGCCGACTGCAGCACCTTGTTCATACCCGGATACCGGTATGCATAGTCAAATCCGTTCTCCCCCTGCGCGTCAAAATATTCTTTTAACAGCTGCCGCTCACACCCCACCTGCGGAATGCCGGTTCCCACAATGACTGCCCCGATCAGGCTGTCGCGCTTTAAGTCGATTCCCTCCGAAAAGATTCCTCCCATCACACAGAAACCAATCAAAATGGATGCATCCGCCTCCTCGATCTCAAAATCGATATTGTCCGTGAGATCACAACCTTCATTTCCCTGAAAGCGAAGCAAAAATTCCTCCCGTTTCGCCTCGCTCATATAGTCCTCCTGCACGATACATTCCATTGTTTCCACATCGTAATACGCCTCCATAAAACAGTCGTAAACCTGTTCCAAAAAAAGGTGCGATGGCAGAAAGACCATGTAATTGCCATGGCGCTGCGTCACTACTTCATGAATATAGCGTGCAATGCGCTGAAATTCCTCCTCGCTCCGTCTCGTGTATTTGCTCGTAACATCGTTTGCAATCAGCAGTGCCTTCTTGTTCTCGTCAAAGGCGGACTTTGCATACACCTCATAGTCCGTCGGCTCGCCGCCCAGAAGCTTCTTGTAATATTGAATCGGCAGCAGTGTCGCGGAGAATAAAATCGTGCTTCTTCCCTTCTGCATACACTGGCGCAGGTTCCGCGACGGGTCCACACAGAAGAGCTTCAGCATAAAGTCCCCGTCATCCATCAACTGGCTGTACACCACATAATGCTCATCCATGATCTCATACATATTGAGAAAATGCGCCGTCTCAAAATAAAATTCCAGCAGTTCTTTTTTATTCGGAAAGGTGTCATGCTCGTCCAGAAAGTCGTCGATTGCCCCATAGAGACGGTTCAGCGCCACCACAAATCCATCAATGCTCTCCTCCCTGTGATAGCTCTCGCACTGCCGCTTCATGGCGAGCAGCTCCTTGTTACACTTGTCAAGGTGTGCCGCGACCTTCGGGGCCGCTTCTTTTATCAGCCGCTTTGTGCTCAGAAATGCGTTCTTGAACAGCGCTGCGCTGTACATCTCCCGGCCGCGGTCCAGCAGGTTGTGCGTCTCGTCAATCAGAAATACATAGTTTCTCTTTCCAATACCGTCCGCAAAAAAGCGTTTGAGATACACCCGCGGGTCAAAGACATAATTATAGTCGCAGATAATGACATCGGAAAACAGACTCATATCCAGACTGAGCTCAAACGGACACACCTGATAGCGCGCTGCGTACTCCATCACTTTTTCCCTCGTAAAATGCTCCTCATGCGTCAGAAGGTCATACATGGCATCGTTGATGCGGTCAAAATGGCCGTTCGCGTAAGGGCACGCCTCTGGGTTGCACTCTGCTTCCCTCTGCGTTTCCTGTAGTGTGTCTTCCTGCTGCCGCTCCTCCTGCTTCATAAAGCAGATCTTGTCCTTCGCCGTCAGAACGATTGTCTTCATGTGAAGCCCTTTTCCCTGCAGCAGACTGAAACACTCCTGCGCCACTGTGCGCGTGATGGTCTTTGCCGTGAGGTAAAAAATCTTCTCCGTCATTCCCTCACCCACGGACTTCACTGCAGGAAACACAGTTGAGATCGTCTTGCCTACACCGGTCGGCGCCTCAAGAAAAAGCTTTCTCTTGTGATAGATGGTCTGATAAACGTAGGTGACAAGCTCCTTCTGCCCCTCGCGGTACGGAAATGGAAATTGTAACTGTTTGATTGACGCGGTGCGGACGCCATTCCACGCAAACTGGAAATCTGCCCACTTTTTGTACTCCTGCATCAGCTCGTCAAACCACTGTTTCAGCTCCAAAAAGGTGTAATCCTCATGAAAATATTTGAGTGTCTCTGTCTCGATATGGCAGTATGTCATGCGCACGCCGATTTGCTCTAAGTGATTTTCCTCTGCATACATATACGCATAGCATTTTGCCTGCGCAAGATGGACACCGGCAGGCTGTGTGATACGCTTCAATTCCCTGTAGGTGCCCTTGATCTCATCAATGATTACTTTCTCCTCTTTCACATTCGCCGGCAGTGCTTTGTCCTTATCGGTATTTTCCATATTGGTAACATGTGTTTTTTTATAATACTGCGCATCGTGCAGTGCCACATCATGTTCACCCCAGTTGTAATCAATAATTCCGTCTGCTCTTCCTTCTAATATAATATCATACTCCGGCGTGTGCCATGTGTACTGCAGCCCAATCTCTGCATGATACTCACTGCCCATGCGCCGCTGCAGCATCCTGTGGATGCGGCTGCCCTCCTGCATCGCAGTGTCTGAACCTCCTGATTTCCGATTGTCAATGCTGCCCTCCCGCAGGATAAATTCCACAAGCTGCCGGACTGATACGCGTATCTCCATGTCTGTCCCCTTTTATCTCATATTAGGCCTTTGTTCCGCTGCGGCTCCCCCATCTGTTATGTGTAATCATCTGACAAAAAGCGAAATAAAAACTCTCTCTAAATGACAGTTTACCCCATCACTTAAAGAGAGTCAATTATATCCTCAACGATTCCTGCTTATGCAATTGCAAGTCCGCTCACATAGCTCTCGAACTCATCATTGTATCCCGCATACTGCAGTGTAAGGATTGACCGGAAATCCAGTCCCATCACACCGATGATCGACTTGGCATCCACTGTGTAATGATTGTAGGAAATATCGATATCAAAGTCACACTTTGACGCCACATTTACAAAACTCTGAACCTCCGCAGGTGTCATTTTAATCTTGCGTTCTCTCATAATAACAACTTCCTTTCCACACATAACCGGCTGCGTGACAACAGTCAGGCGCCTCATGCGTTCCACAACTGTAGCGATTCCGTACCCTCATCACTGCAAATGCATCGTCATACTGAACAGCTACTTCACATCTGCAAAACCGAGAAACCTCTGTTTTCACGTATTATAGTATACAATATGTTCAAAGTAAAGATTTTTTGTCAGTATTTGGAACATTTCGGCGATTTCAAAACCCTAACTTTTGTTATTGTATACAAGTTTTATTTCCTTTGTTCCTTTTATCCTGTTCATTTTTTCCAGTTTGATTTTTTTTATGCAATATTTTTTTAATTTTTTCTTATTGATATGTCATAAGC
>CAMWXA010000375.1 GCA_947178035.1 uncultured Lachnospiraceae bacterium
GAAAGGAGTCGCGGCTATGTGTAAAATAATGGAAGATATGAGAAATGAAGCAGCACAGAAAAGTGCAAGGGAAATTGCAGAAAGAATGATCAGAAAAGGAAAAATGACGTTAGAGGAAATAGTAGAAGCTACAGAGCTACCTCTTAATACAATTAAAGAATTAGAAGACCAAATCATGCATCTGGTGTAAATTGCAGTATTTTGTTGTACGAAAAAATATTGCGTTAGTTTGTTGGATATGACATAGCCGAGACATTGATTGGGACAAGAAAAAACGACGGAGACGAAGAATGGAAATCATTTTTCCATATAAAATAACAAAAGAAATGGGCGGATAGTATGAGCGGTTATGATTTTGTAGATGCAGAGTATGGAATTTTAGGGATTGAGTGCCTTATTATAGCAATCATAGCAGGAATTTCGAAAGGAAGTTTCAAGTGGGGACTTGCAGCGTTCGCAATAATGGTAATTTTATACATAATACCATTTGTTGGCGGAGTGGTTTCAGTTATTTTATCTTTTGCGGAGATGATGATTGTATGTGATCTTCTGAAAGAGATAGTACCTGAATCGGTAGTATTAGTATCAGCGCTGTTTGCATTTATAATTTTATTAGAATTACACAGACGATATATAAGTATTGGCAACGAGGTGTTATTTGGATATTCGTTGGCGTTTGCGGAAAGTTTGTTTGCTTCATTGGTGTTATGGTTGGAATACAAATCTATTCCGCTTGTATGTATAGTATTTATTGTACTAATGATAGTCATATTTGTACCTGCACTAAGAAGAATTGGATTTGCAGGGTTGGCAGTTGCTGCTGCGGGATATACTTTTGTCTTTTTTCATGAACATTTAGCAATACAATATTCAATTGCGGCATCATTGATCGTATTGATTTATGTAAGTTTCCAGTATCATACAGCATATGAGTATCTGCATTACCGTAGAGAGTGGAGTAAAGAGGACAAGGCGAAAGAGGTTGTAAATTCTGATGAAATTCGATACAAGCAATCATCTTATTATTTAAGTACGCATTATGAGTATAAAGATCTGCTGGAAGATGCGGGAAAGTATGGAGAATATTTGGTATATGAAAATCTTAGAGAATATGAGCAATCAGGTGCAAAATTTCTTTTTAACTGTTATTTACCCAGGGAAGATTTACCCAGAGAAGAAGATTTAACTGCAGAAGCTGATGTTATGATGATCGGTCAAGGTGGTATATTTGTATTTGAAAGCAAAAATCGTAAGGGGTGGGTATTTGGGAGTGAAAATGATAAGAACTGGACAATTACTTTGCCGATTGGATATAAACAGTCCCTAAAATACCCGTTATACAATCCGATCAGGCAAAATGATTCGCACATAAAGCATCTGAGAAAACTAATAGGAAACGATATACCTGTTTTTTCGATCATAGTTTTTTCTGACCAATGTGTATTAAAGAAAGTTAAAGTGAGCAGGGACAATACTTTTGTCATACAGCGTAAGGAAGTAAAGACTGTAGTAAATGCGTTGACAGAACAATCAAAGTATAATCTGAGTCTTGGACAAATAGATGAATTATATAGAAAATTGTACCCATTTTCACAAGTAAGTAGTGAGGTTAAAGAAAAACACATTGAAGACGTTAAAAAAATAATAGAAAATCAAAAAGAAGTGAAGAATAATAACGCAAAAGAAAACAGCAGTGTATCTTTAGTATGTCCCCGATGCGGTGCACCGTTAGAGATAAAATTGTCAAAGAAGGGGGAAACGATTGGTAAAAAATTTTATAGCTGCTCAACTTATCCAGTATGTAAGTATTCACGATCAATTGAATTAGACGTACAAAATACTAAGGACAACAAATAGCCTGGCGGGTGCTTTGCCGCCGTAAAAAGAAAAGAAGAATCCCCGGACTGTGCTGTAACACGGTTCGGGGATTTCGTTCTTTGTCCAGATGGACTTATAACCACTTTTTTGCCTATTGGCATTATGGCATATGCAGATTTTAATTACAATATGCTGTCAATACAAAAATTTATTTTCCATCCCCGGTAGTCAGCCAGATCGGATCAACGCGAACTTCCCTGCAGATAGATCTGCGCATTTGTTCTGTTACGTTAGTAATACCATTTTCGATACGGGAAATTGTTGTTTTCGCAACTCCTACTTTATTACTAAATTGTTCTAAAGTCATATGATTTTCTTTGCGAATTTGTTTCGCTGGAATTTATGTTGATTGTTTTGGAATTTAGTTAAGGCACTGTAAAAGATATGTTATAATTTTTTTTGGATCAGAAAGTTAACGAAATGTAACCAATAAAGAAATGTGTAAAGACGGATGGAGCATAAAGTAAACCATGCGTCTTTTTATATCCCGGAAAGAAATAATGTGAGAATGGTACAAACTATTATAAGCATACAATAAACCATAAAATTTTAAAAGGGGAGGTAAAATCAATGGATATGACAATGGAAAATACTTCCAAGCAAAAATGCAAGAATGTATTTGCACATGGTGACGAAGAACTATCAGAGGCTTTCACAAGTCTCTGGATACAAATTATTAACAAAAAAGAGACAGAAAGCCAAGTTAACATTGCCAACGCTGATGTTTTGGATTTATAATAAATCTGAGATATTGGTTTGTTTTATCAGAGGGTAATATGAGTGATGTAGTAGCAATTTACAGCAGATTATCGGAAGAGGATAGAAACAAGCTAAATGAAGATGATGAAAGCCGCAGCATCCAGAATCAGAAAAGCATGCTGATTACATATGCAGCAAATCAAGGTTGGGATATCTATAATATATATTCCGATGAAGATTACAAAGGCAGCGACCGCAACAGGCCAGCATTTAATCAGCTTCTATTGGATGCGCAAAACCATAAATTTAATATTGTGCTCTGCAAATCACAGTCCCGTTTTACGCGTGAGCTGGAACTTGTGGAGAAAATCATACATGGCGATTTTGCGGAATGGGGTATACGCTTTGTTGGCTTGGCAGATAATGCGGATACAGCCAACCATGGAAATAAAAAGTCCAGACAGATCAACGGCCTTGTGAATGAGTGGTATTTGGAAGATTTGTCAGATAACATAAAAACAGTCCTCACAGATCACCGTAAAAAGGGGCTGCATATAGGTGCATTTGCGCTGTATGGATATCAGAAAGACCCGGTTCAGAAAGGTCATCTGATCATTGATCCTGAAGCCGCTGCAGTTGTAAGAGAAGTGTTTGAGCTGTATGCATCTGGTGTCGGCAGAACCAATATAGCAAAAATCTTAAATGACAAGGGAATACCAAATCCGACAGAATATAAGAGAAGAAAAGGACTGCGTTATAACGGAACCGATAGACCATGTGGTACACTTTGGAAATATTACGGGATATCTTCCATGCTGGAAAATGAAATGTACATTGGCAATATGGTTCAGGGAAAATATGAGAATCCTACTTATAAAAGTAAACACGGCAAACCAGTTCCACGCGAAAAATGGATTCGGGTAGAAGGTACTCACGAACCGATCATTGACAAGGATTTGTGGGATCGTGTACAACAGCGCCGGGCAGAAAGAGCAAAGCCCTGCTATACCGGGCAAATTGGCATATTTGCTGCAAAGGTTAAATGTATGTATTGTGGTTACACGCTCTCGACTAAGAAAAACAGAGAGTTCCGATATCTGCAGTGTCCTACAAGTAATCTTGGTAAGGAGTTTTGCAAAGGAGCATTTATTGCAGAAAGATTTTTGGAGCGGGCAGTCCTCGATGAGCTGAATCGCATAATATCGACATACTTTAACGAAGCTTCTGCAGAAGTGAAGTTTTCTGTCTCCAAAAATCTGGAAACGGGAAAGCGGCGGTTGAAAAAAGAAATTTCTAATATTATTTCAAAGATGGATAGCTTAAAAAAGGCCATTCAGAATTTGTACATCGATAAAGCGAACGGATTGATATCTGACGAAGAATATCTCGAATTTCACCAGGACTTTTTGAAAGAAATGGAACGATGCAAGACACAGCATGCAGATCGGGTATCAGAACTAGAGAAAATAGAGACTGAGAGAAACAATATTCAGTCGAAGGAAGAAATTTTGAAAAAGTATAGAAATGTAACCAATCTGGACAGAGACATTATGGATTCCCTTATTGACTATATTGAAGTAGGGCGGTGCGAGAAGAAAGTACACAGGAATGATTTACCGCCCATAGTTATTCACTGGAAGTTTTAGTCTTTGGTTGCATTTACCAATGTGTAGCAGAACAGAAAGCGCGCACTACATATGACAATATTCTGCGTCTGGTCAAAGACCCTGATGTCTGCGACCCAATCCGATTCCTGCGCGCGAGGGAGATTGTGCACTTCCAGCGGTTTGGTGAAGCGCTCCGCATCGCGCAGGAGAACCTCGACTCGCGCAACTTCTATGCGTTTAACCCGGAATTTGACATGTAACTGCTAAATTCGTCAAAGAAAAGCTCCTATGTAATATGCAGCCAATAAAACGGCCACGCACAAAATAGGAGTTTTTCTTTGTTAAAAATCTGTAAAATAGATTGGTAATAATA
>CAMWXA010000376.1 GCA_947178035.1 uncultured Lachnospiraceae bacterium
ACAAAAAGACACCTGATGAAAAAACAATACCTGACATTCCCTCCGATAAGACAAATAATACGTTTATGCATCGTACGCCAAAACGTTACATTGATTAAATAATAAACGATTTTATGTGAATAATCAAGTATATATTACGCAAAAGCGTTATAAAAATTGATAAAAGTAGGAAAATGCACATTTCCATCTATAAAAAAATAGTATCTTTTGTAGAATTTATATAACGTTAAAGAGTAGTAGGAGTGATGATATGAATACAACTTTAAAGAAAATAATGGATTTGTTGGAGGAACGCAAGTGGACAATCTATAGGCTGGCCAAAGAATCAGGTATTCCATATTCCTCATTAAATTCGCTTTTTCAAAAGAACAACCAGCCAACGATATCAACGCTGGAGAAAATCTGTTCCGGTTTCCATATTACAATGTGTGAATTTTTCTCAGACGATACACCATATCGGGAAGATATGGTGGAATACACCAGGGAAGAACTTGATATCATAGAAGCTTATAGAAATCTGAATCGTACAAACAAGAAAATATTTGAAGGAATTTTGCAAGTGCTTCAGAACAATTGATAAGATTGCAGCTATGGACAGGACAGCATCCAATTTCTTGCATTCCTGACCCGTGAACAGTAACCCGGTAATGTTACAATTCACACCTACGCCAGTTTTTATCAGCTTATATGTTATTGAGGTGTGAATTATAACAGATTTTGCACACAAATTGATAAAGAACATCAATTTGGCGCATGATTCCCACTACTTTGGCGTGGGTGTGAAAAGTAACTGGTAATTACTATTTTTTTAGAAAATAAGGAACTCTTATAGACAAAAATAAAAAAATTTTGTAAAATAGTATTATTCAACATATTGTACTGTAGAATAGCGATTGTTTTCCGCAGTACAGGGTTCCTGCAGTCTGCGTTCATGCTGGTTCTGCGGGATCTAAGATTCAACCATAAAGGAGCCTGCCATGGATTTTTTTTCAAAAGAGGAGGCAGACGTAATCGGTGAAGTCTCCAATATTTCCATCGGATCATCTGCGACAGCGATGAATTTGATGCTTGGACAACCCGTCACTATTACGACGCCGCATGTCACTCTTGTACACAAAAATGAGATTTTAGAGGATTATGAAAATTCCTGTATTCTGGTACGTGTGCGGTATACAGAAGGATTGTTTGGTAGCAATATGCTTATTCTCAAAGATGACGATGCCAAGACTATCACTGACCTTATGATGGGAAATGGTGGAACTGGAGAATATTCTCAAGGTGAAATCACCCCTTTACATATCAGTGCTGTATCAGAAGCCATGAATCAGATGACGGCAAGCTCTGCTACTGCAATGAGCAAGCTGTTCAACAAAAGGATTGACATCTCCCCACCTTCTGTACAACAGATCGTTGTTGAGAATTATGAATTTCCGGATGATATCCGGGAAGATCTGTTTGTCAAAATTAATTTTAAACTTAGAATCGGAAAGCTGATTGATAGTACAATTATGCAGTTGTACCCGTTTGATCTTGCAAATTCCATTTACAAACTATTCCAGAGGAGGAACTAACTAATGGCAAAAAATATTTTAATTGTAGACGATGCAGCTTTCATGAGAATGATGATCAAGGACATTCTGACAAAAAATGGCTATACGATTGCTGCAGAGGCTGAAAATGGAAGAGTAGCGGTAGATAAATATAATGAAACCAAACCCGATCTTGTACTTATGGATATTACTATGCCAGAGATGGATGGAATCCAGGCATTGAAGGGAATTAAGGCAATTGATCCAGGTGCATCCGTAATTATGTGTTCTGCAATGGGTCAGCAGGCGATGGTTATCGAGGCGATTCAGTCTGGCGCTAAGGACTTTATTGTTAAGCCATTCCAGGCAGAACGTGTTTTAGAAGCAGTCAGAAAGGTAATCGGATAATAATATAAAAAGAAAAACGGTTTGCATTTTGTCAAACCGTTTTTCTTTTTATAGAATAGAATTCTCCCCGTCCTTTTCAGGATCTATGATATCAGCTACCATTTCATCGACAACCTTCTCATCGGCATCATCCCCAAGACTGTTCTTGTCATCTTCGATCTCTCTCTGTGTCTCCTGTGCCTTTTTGTCATCCGCTATGGCACGCATGATGCGATTGGCATCCTCAGGAGAAAACATTGATATTGCACCTGCCAGCGTACTAATCGAATTTCTGTTCACCATCAGGCTGCCTCCGCCCTCCAGAGGGATCGTCAACACATCATTTTTATTGGACATATCACCTAGGCAAATCGCATTCTTCTCCTTGTCACATACAAAAACCACACCATTGTAAGTAATCGTATCGCCATTTGCATACGATTCATATGGGAAGGATGGTTGATAAGTTCCGTTGACCTTCTCCATAAAATAATTGCGCCTGGCATCACTGACCTCCAACAAACTCACAAAATTTGTCCCGCCGATCTTCTGTTCCTCCAAATCTTCTTTCTCCTGAGCCTCCCTGCGCTGCTCCTGCTCTTCTTTGACAGCCTCATTATTCTTGTCGACCTTGGCAATCAACCTATCCCATTCCTTCACTGTGTAACTTTCTGCCCCTATGGAAAATGTGGGCTCTGTTTCCCCATTCTTTATCTTTCTCGCAATTTCCTTCTTTTTCTCGCTGATACAGTTCATTAACTCATGCCGCGACATCCCCGCAATCTGATTGATATCCATATATTTACCCCCTATATGATCATATGCTTTACAGTAAAATTTTTATTTACAATTTATATATCGGACAATTCTATGGGAATTCAATATATATGGAACGAAAGGCATACACCACATATTACAAAAAAATCTCAACCACTACAACAGCGGCGAAAGTACTTTCAAAGCCGCCTGCATGATTTTATTTCCAATCGGCCGCCTTGACCAGCTTAACAGATTCATCTCCTCACACAGATCAAGTGTTCTAATAAAATCTGCCTTCATATCCCTGATGGCATCCATCTCACTTAAGAATACTCCACACTCATAATGCAGGTAAAAACTTCGATAATCTGTATTTATAGTACCACAGATTGCACATTCGTCATCCGCAATCACATTTTTGGCATGGATAAAACCAGGCTGATACTCATAGACATGCACTCCCGCTTCCATCAACTTTCCATAATTTGACACGTTCACCATATAGACATACCACTTGTCATATATTTTTGGAACAATGATACGCACATCCACGCCGCTCTCCGCCGCACTGGTTAAGTCGTCCCGCATATTCTGGTCGAGAACCAGATAAGGAGTCGTGATATAGACATAATCCCTCGCCTTGTTGATCATTCTGGTATAAGCGCCTTCTGTGGGATTGTGCGGGTTTCTGTGGGGACCACCCATAAATGGCTGAACATATCCTTCCTCAACAACATGGACCTGTGGTTTATAATCTTCATTGCTAATCTTAACATCCTTGCTGCATACACGCCACATATTGAGAAAAAAACAAGTAAAACTATAGACTCCGTCCCCATACAAACGGATTCCGGAATCTTTCCAGTGTCCAAAACGCACAATATAATTTGCATATTCATCCGCAAGATTAAAGCCGCCAGTGTATGCAGTATTTCCATCTATGACTGTAATCTTTTTATGATTCCTATAATTAAAAGAGACTCTTGCAATATCGCGATGAATCGGATTGAATACACCTATCTCGATACCGCGGCTTTTCATATCTTTGCGAAATGCCTGTGTATTGATGCGGAGTGTCCCAAAATCATCAAACAATAACTTTACTTCGACACCTTCTTTGACCTTTTGTGTGAGTACTTCCAGAATGTCATTCCAGACCTTCCCCTCAGACACAATAAAATACTCCATAAAAATAAACTTTTTGGCATTTTTGATGTCCGAAAGCATCGCCGCAATCACATCCTCGCCTGCCTGATAGTAAACCGCCTGCGTATTATTGTAGATTGGAAAACCTTCTTTTCTGAGATAACGGCTGATTTGTACTTTATTGGGGTGCTGCCTTTCCAGATCCTGCACAATACTGTCATCCTGTTTGAGGCTCTGCATCATCTCATTATCATATTGTCTAAAACGTCTGAAATATCTGGAGTTAACCCGCTTGCGCCCCCACATGAAATACAGAAAAAGACCTGATACCGGCAGAACCAGTATGATGACAATCCAGCTCATTTTATAAGATTCTGCATTGTTTACCAGTGCAAATACAGTAATCACACTCACAAGTTCCAGTATAAAATATGCAATAATAGAGTACCGCATCAGATACATCCCTAGAAAAATCATAAGGCCAATCTGTAAAAAGAATGAAATTCCTACTGTGATACCTCGTATAATTCCATAATATTTACTTCTCACGATTCCCATTTTTATCGTATCCCTTCTAAAGAAATATGAAATAATTCCATAATCATTCTGATTCATATCCTTTCAAAATCCACCCATCCTCCTAAAAATGGTATGCCTGCTGTATACACTCCCAATAACAAAATATGCCAAAATCAGACGCGTTGTGAACAGTAACTATA
>CAMWXA010000377.1 GCA_947178035.1 uncultured Lachnospiraceae bacterium
GAATATTACGGTGAAAATTATCAAAATGCCAATGCTGAATTTTTAGTAGTATTTAGGGATAATGGTACTGTTATTTTGAATATGCCAGTTTATGAGGGGATGGAGCCAGTAAGCAAAGAAGTACTATATGGAATAAAAGCCAGTGAAATATATTTGTCTGCTGAAGGTGAGAGCATAAAAGGATTCGCTGATTATGGCGAGTCCTTTTTTTACTTGCATTTTGATATGATTTGCTGAGTGGGCGGAGAGGAAAGGGATGATGGGATAAATAATTTGTGCCTTTGGATGTGTGGGATATAAATCAAGATTCGGAAACAGAAATGTATTTTGGAGTCTTCTTTTGTTCCGAACATCAGAGAATATTATTCCTATAAGATTGATATTGTTCCGAAAATGGAGTATAATGTTTTGGAAAGCGAGGTGTACTCTTTATGTATATGACAGTAAAACAAGCCGCAGAGAAATGGGGAATTTCAGATAGACGTGTGCGCATATTATGCGCAGAAGGGAAGGTTTCAGGTGTTATTCGTGAAGGACGCCGTTGGATGATTCCGGTAGATACAAGAAAACCAGTGGATGGACGGTTTAAAGCAGCAGAAAGTTTACTGGCAGCTATAGACAGGAAGAAAAGTGAACTGGATACCAGACGTCCGCTGACAGAGGGGGAGGTGGAACGTTTGACAGAGGAATTCATTATTGAGTATACCTATAATTCAAATGCAATTGAAGGAAATACACTGACCTTGCGTGAGACGGATATGGTTTTGCGTGGTTTGACGATTGACAGGAAGCCGTTAAAAGATCATATGGAGGCAGTCGGGCATAAAGAGGCATTTGATTTTGTGCGTGATTTGGTAAAAGAACAGATGCCTTTATCGGAAAGCATCATCAAGCAGATCCATTATCTTGTATTGGCAGATAAACGGGAAGATCGCGGTGTTTACAGAAGAGTTCCGGTTAAAATCATGGGTGCGAAACATGAACCAGTACAGCCGTATTTAATCCAGTCTAAAATGGAACAGCTGGTGAAGGATTATGGGAATAATACAGATCATATCATTCCCCGGCTTGCACGTTTCCATATTGAATTTGAGAGAATTCATCCTTTTATTGACGGCAATGGCAGAACCGGAAGGCTGCTTGTAAATCTGGAATTGATGAAAGCTGGATATCCGCCAATTGACATTAAATTTGCAGACCGGATTTCTTATTACAATGCGTTTGATGAATACCATGTAAAGCATAATCTAAGTGCAATGGAAAAGTTGTTTGCGGGTTATGTGAATGCAAGGCTGGACAATTACTTGATGATGCTAGAAAAATAATTATATGAGGGAAAAGGAAGTTTGTATGTTTATTTCAGAATACTTTGGATTAAGTCAACTGTGTTTGCAATATTTTAAAAGTTTTCAGGCATAAAAACAGTGTCCCTCCCTCCATGATAGAAAATCACTGAAGTGATGTTTAACTGAATGGCATTGACAGAATATTACATATAGATAATTAGACGGAGGACTATAATGGAGCAGAATGGTAAATCATACATTATTAAAATTGATGGCAGTTATATATACATTATTGATGCCTTGACAAATGTAATTATTCAAAAATTTGAAGTTATTGATAATTTTGTCCGTGGCATTGAAGCTGATCAGAAATTTAGCGGCATTACTTCTGAAAATGAAAACCTGTACATATGGAATGCAAATGTTATGGAAGATGGAGCATTAAGAATATGCATATACAGTGAGGCCGGTTTCAACATTCATACAAATGATGAAGTTAAAGCTGCGCAGTTTATAGAAGAACTGAACGAGTACCTGGCTAACATAATTATTAAGGAATGTAAGTCTGTATATTTGAGTATTGAATCCATATAGCCAGTATATTCACGCAATGGAGATACTATCGTATGATGAATGAAAAGAAAATATGCGATTTATATGATACAGAACTTAGGCTGTTGGATGAATATAATAATGACATTAACAATGAGGAAGCATATGAACGGTTGAAAAAATGCCATGAGGAACGTGAGAGCCTAATGGAGGGAAGACTGCTCAGTACAATTTATGAAAATATTCACGGAATTGCTAATTCAGTAACAATTGATTTGCTTTTCGAAGAGGCTGAAGCATTGGAAAATCAGTTCCTGGACATGCTGTCAATCTATAAGCATGCTTTGGAAGGCTGTATCATTCTTTATCAAGAGACTGGTGAAAAAACGATTGAATGTAAACTTCAGATAGTAACATGCATTCAATTGTATAGAAAGGAACACGATTGCCTGCCTCCGGATATTAAGCAGGACGAAATGATTGATAGGCTTGAGGATATTTTTACCCATTCGCATGCACATCCGTTGTACGGAACTTATGTTGCGGTTATGCTTTGTGATGAATATATTCACACTGGCAAAAAAGCAAGAGCATTAGAAGTGTTTCGACTATGGGCCAGTGAACATCCGTTGAATTCGCAATCTGACTTAGAAGTGTTTCATGCATGGATTGAATATAGCAATTTATTGGGAGAACTTGGTTTTTATAAGCAGTCTTTGGATAATGGAGAAAATATATTGACTTGGTTGAATGAAATTGGCGACGAGGAGATGAGCAACAAACTTTATTTCTATCGTAGAATTTCAGATATATATATTTCATGCAGTCGGTACCAAATGGCAATACAATTGCTGGAGGAAGCTCTTTCTAATGCCGCTCTGACGGACGCTGACGAGGATGAACTTTTGAACATAGCTACACAGCTTGCTCATGCATATTATCTATCTGGAGATATTGTTGCAGCGGAAAAGAAAATACGATTGATAAAGGAAAAACTGTCGGCATCTGACTGTTTAGAACATCCATCGCTCCTTCAATTCGAAAACATTGCTGGGAATATCGAGGGCAGTCTCATGAATCAGAAAGAGCATTATGACAGAATGCTTTCTGTATATGAGGAAAGCTGTAAAAGATATGGCGATAATAATATGGATACGCTTCTCTATGAATATAATTTGGGCGTTGCTTGTTTTGAATTATATTATGTGGCAGATGACGATGAAAAAGAGAATTACATTCAAAAGGCACAGGAATACATGGAGGATGCCTACGAGCGCTCAATATCTGCCAGAGTGAATGATACACTGTTTGCATTAACCGTGAGGAGGAGCCTGTCAGAAATTCTTGCGGAAAAGGGGAACCTGGAAGCTGCAATTCAGGAGCTGAAAACCATATATGAATCTACGAAAGAGCTGCTTACGGAAGACAGTATGGAAACAGCGGATGCTGCTGTGAGATATGGGGCATTGGTACTGGAAGTTCAACAGAGCAATGAAGATGTTCCGGAATGGATAGATGAAATTGATCCTGAATTGATATTGAGATACAGTTATGAAACAAAGAAAGAGTATTTAGGTGATCTGAACGGAGAAACCGTGGAAGCATTATCTTTCTATACGAATGCTGTGCAGACGAATGAACTCATCCGTATTTTGCGGGGAAACGTAGAACACGGGATGGAACATTCATGGAAATTGCATTCTGAACTGATCAGACAAATTGCGTTTAAAATTGAACAGGCAGCCTATATTGACAGTATAGAAAAACAGAGTCAGTTTTTACATTTGCTGGAACAAGAATTATATCATTATTTTTGGTTATTAGATATCTCTGTATCATTGGATATTCCGCATGACTTGAGAGAATTCTACAACCAGGTGGCGCCTTATAAAAATATCATATATGATATGCAATGTGAGGCGCATGGTTTTATAAAACGAAACAGCAGCATGGAGCACTTCTCGAAAATCAAAGTTGATCAGCTTTTGAACAGAATGCGTTCGCTTGAAGGGCTTTATATCGATATATGGCAGGAAGCTAACGGATGGCTTGTGTTTTTGATTGATCAGAACGATATCTATTATGAAAGCCTTCAGATGGTTGATGATGAGGATATTCCCTTTATTGAGGATGCCGGAATTTTTGATGCGATTCAACTTGATAAGAAGGAATATTCTGTTGAAGAAAAAATTAAGGCTGCATATGAAATTGCCCGAAAATTGGATGAGATCATGAATGAGCATTTATTTTGCTACAAGGATATTTATCTGAATCTCCAGAAACAGATTACAGAATTTCCGATTGCTTCAGCAATTCATGATTGTATAGCAGTTAATGTTCATGTTGTTGCATCAGAGAGAGAGTTATTCTTAATCGATATACCAACGAGAACAATCGACGTGGTTGATTTCTTGGAAAAATCTGTTGACTATCAAGTTGTTGGTAATGTCTTTAAAACAACATTAAAAGAGGAACTTTTGGATGCAAAAGGTGCACTTGTTTTGTCTGGACACGGTATTTATCAAGATATTAATTCGCTTAATGCAGAAGAAAGAAATTATGTATTAACACCAGATGGAAAAACACTTTATAGTAAGGATTTTATGGAAACCGATCTTTCAAACTTGGAGATCGTTATGCTTCCAGTTTGTCAAAGTGGTTATGGAAGGGTGTATGCTAATTTCGGCATATTTGGCAT
>CAMWXA010000378.1 GCA_947178035.1 uncultured Lachnospiraceae bacterium
ATCTATAAGAGTTGGTAAAGGCGAATATTTGTTAGGAGGATTTAGAAAATGGCAAGAATTAAAGGCGGTTTAAACGCAAAGAAGAAACATAACAGAACATTGAAGCTTGCAAAGGGCTACAGAGGAGCAAGATCAAAACAGTACAGAGTAGCAAAACAGTCCGTTATGAGGGCATTGGCTTCCTCATATGCCGGCAGAAAAGAGAGAAAGCGTCAGTTCAGACAGCTCTGGATTGCACGTATCAATGCTGCTGCCAGAATGAACGGTATCTCATACAGCAAGATGATGCACGGATTAAAGGTTGCAGGGATCGATATCAACAGAAAGATGCTCGCAGAGATGGCAGTCAACGATGCAGAGGGCTTTAAGACACTTGCAGAGCTTGCAAAGAAAAGCGCATAATGAACGATATCAGGTGAGTGGTACCATAAGGAGGGATATCATCATGGAAGAAACTTTTCATGATGGTATCCCTTGTTTGTTTTCATGGTTACATAAATATCTGATAATACTATGAGATTAAATGTTACTGTTCACGGGTCAGGAATGCGCTGAACTGCGCATTCCGTGAGAATATGATTCAGGAGTGAGGGACGATTTTTGCGAAGCAAAATTTTGAATATCGCCCCGAATCGTTACTATGAGCGGCTTCCAAGCCGTGAATAGTAACGATTAAAACTTTGTAAATATTTTGACAAGTAAGTTTACCAGATTTCAATAGTCTGCTATATTTAGATAGGAATGAATATCCATAAATCAGATATATTATGATTAGAGTACATGATAAAAATTCGTGAGATGGAAATGAGGGAATAAGCATGAGAGTATTAGAGAATTTGGAACCTAAGAAAGTATACTATTATTTTGAGGAAATATGCGGGATACCGCACGGTTCCGGAAATCTTGACGGGATAAGCAGCTATCTTGCGCAGTTTGCCGCAGACAGGGGATTGTTTCATATAAGGGATGCGGGCAACAATGTGATTATCGTCAAGGAGGCTTCGGCCGGTTATGAGTCTGTTCCGCCCATTATTCTGCAGGGGCATATGGACATGGTCGCAGTGAAAAAGAATGATTGTGACATCGATTTGGAAAAGGACGCGCTTCGGTTAAAAGTGGACGGTGATTTTATTTACGCTGAGGGAACAAGTCTTGGCGGAGACGACGGCATCGCAGTGGCTTACATTCTTGCAATCCTTGATTCGGAGGATATCGCCCACCCGCGCATTGAAGCGGTTATCACGACGGACGAGGAGACCGGAATGGAAGGTGCCACGGCAATCGACCTGTCCATGTTAACAGCAAAAAGAATGTTGAACATTGACTCGGAGGAGGAGGGGATTCTTCTGACAAGCTGCGCGGGCGGCATGAGGACAGATTGCCACATTCCAGTCACAAGAGAGACAAATGACGGTGACGTAGTTCTGAACGTTTCTGTGAGCGGGCTTTTGGGCGGTCATTCCGGCACAGAAATCGATAAAGAGCGCGCAAACGCGATCAAACTGCTGGGAATCACATTGCAGCAGATTCAAAAGAAAATACCGTTCCGGCTGGCAGAGATCAGCGGCGGGGAGAAAGATAATGCGATTCCGCGTGAGGCGGCGGCTGTGCTCAGTCTTGCAGAGAATCAAAGAGAAGACTTTATCGCAGAATTGAACAGGATTGAAGCAGAAGAGCAGAGTGAGAAGAAGTCCAAGGAAAAAAATCTGCGCATAAAGGCGGAAATGGCAGAGAGGAATGTGACAACGGTATTTGATAAAGATAGTACTAATAAGATTTTATCCTTCCTTGTGCTGCTCCCGAATGGAGTGATGGCCATGAGTGCGGATATAGACGGACTGGTCGAAACATCGTTGAATGTGGGCATATTAAAGACCTGTGAAAATGAGGTGATTGCAAGCAGCGCTATCAGGAGTGCTATAGAGACTGCGAAGTATAAAGTCAATCTGCAGCTGGAAGCTTTGACAGGAATCTTTGGCGGGTATACAGAAACGCACGGCGAGTATCCCGGCTGGCAGTTTAATCCTGACTCAAAATTAAGGGCTGATATGGTTAGAATATACAAGGAAATGTTTGGCAGGGAGGTGCAGGTGGAGGCGCTTCATGCCGGTCTTGAATGCGGCATCATGATATCGAAGATTCCTGGTCTCGATTGTGTATCCTTTGGACCAGATATCTTTGACATCCACACTACAGAAGAAAGGCTTAGCATCTCTTCCACGGCAAGAATGTGGAGTTATTTGTTGGAAATACTCAAAAGCTGTTAGGAATAGGAGAAAAAAATGGCAGAGAACTTTAGAGAATTTAACCCTGGAAACGGTTCGGGAAATGATAGGAATAACAGAATATTGCGGAAGGGAGGCCGATTCTATGGCAGACTGATCACAACGATAGTATGTCTGCTGATATTGGCTGTGTTGATGTTGGAGTCCGTCTATTCCATCGGAGAGCAGGAACAAGGGGTGGTCACCACATTTGGCCATGCGGGCAGTGTCGTGACATCAGGACTGCACTTCAAAATTCCGTTTGTGCAGAGAGTGACGAAGGTAAATACCACAATATTAGGATTTCCCATCGGGTACAGGTCAGCGGATGATGACAGTGCCAGTCAGGAGCAGATTGACGATGAATCGCTGATGATCACGTCCGACTTTAATTTTGTCAATGTGGATTTTTATGTGGAGTACAAGGTGTCAGACCCTGTGAAATATTTGTACAATTCCCAGCAGCCAAAGGAGATACTCAAAAATATTGCACAGTCATGCATCCGGAATATCATCAGCAATTATGCTGTGGATGATGTGATTACCACGGGAAAGAGCAAGATACAGGCTGAGATTAAGGACATGATTATTGAGAAACTGGAGGAGCAGGATATCGGTCTGATGCTTGTCAACATTTCCATGCAGGACGCAGAGCCGCCCACGGAGGATGTCATAGAGGCATTCAAGGCAGTGGAGACTGCAAAACAAGGCAAGGAGACTGCGATTAACAACGCCAACAAATATCGGAACGAAAAGCTGCCAGAGGCAAATGCAAAGGCAGATCAGATCACACAGGATGCGGAGGCAGCAAAACAGGAGCGCGTGAATGAAGGCATTGCACAGGCAGCCAGATTCAATGAGATGTATGCAGAGTATGAGAAGAATCCGCTCCTGACAAAGCAGAGAATGTTCTACGAGGCGATGGAGGAAGTGCTTCCAGGTGTGAAGCTTATCATTGACGACGGAAGCGGTGGTCTGAACAAGACTTTGTATCTCGATGAATTACAGCTAGAGGATATTACAGGTGATAAATCTGCATCTTCCCCGAATGACACCAGTGCACAGGAGGAACAGTAAGCATGAAGAAGTTAGGCAGGATAGTTGGCGTTATCATTTTTGCGGCGGCACTGGTAGTGTTAGCCAATTCGGCGTTTGTGATCAAGGAAAACCAGTATGGATTAGTCCGCGAATTCGGGAGAATTGAGCGGGTAATATCGGATTCGGGACTGTATTTTAAGGTGCCATTTATACAGGAAAAGGACACTGTCACAAAAGAACTTTTGCTCTATGATATTGCAAAGTCAGATGTAATCACGCAGGACAAAAAATCGATGATTGTGGACAGTTTTGTCCTGTGGCGTGTCACGGATCCGAAAGTGTTTGCGCAGACGCTGAACACCTCAGAGCAGAACGCCGAGGGAAGGATTAATGTGGCAGTTTACAATTCCATCAAAAATGTGATAAGCAGCATGACACAGGCGGACATCATAGCGGCCAGGGGACAGAATCTGACAAACCTGATTATGGAAAACGTCACCGGTATCAATCAATATGGAATCGAGATTACAACTGTTGAAATCAAGCTTCTGGATTTGCCGGAAGATAATAAGAATGCAGTCTTTGAGCGAATGATATCAGAGCGTGAAAACATTGCTGCCACATACACTGCGGAAGGCAACTCCGATGCACAGAAAATCCGCAATACGACAGACAAGGAGACAGCCGTGATGCTTTCGGAGGCAAACAAAAATGCCGAAATCCTGAAGGCAGAAGGTGAGGCAGAATACATGCGGGAGATTGCTGCCGCATATGATGGAGAGATGAAAGCGGATTTTTACAGCTTTACAAGAAGCCTGGATGCCCTGAAAAATTCTATAAAGGGTGGAAATAAGACTGTTATTCTTGACAAGGATTCACCGATCACACAGATTTTTTATAACAGATAAAACGACCATGATAAACATATCATGCCCACGGCAAAAGAATTTTTACCGTGGGCACGACGTAACATAGACCAATGCCTTTGTGTTATGCCTCCGATGCGGAGTCGCCAAGCCTCATGTAGAAGCAGATCAGATACAGTCCGCATACACCTACGAGCGCATAGATAATTCTGGAGAACCATGTCATGCTGCCGAAAATGGTAGCGACAAGATTAAAGTCGAAGAAGCCAATTAGTCCCCAGTTTACAGCACCGATAATTGCAATGGTCAATGCGATGCCATCAATTAACTTGTTACCCATATTATCGCCTCCTCAACAATAG
>CAMWXA010000379.1 GCA_947178035.1 uncultured Lachnospiraceae bacterium
CAATACTATATTTAGAGGCAAGAAACAGGTTTTTACACTAAGTTGATATTCCGATTGGGATAGTAGAGAAAAGAAAGATTTGTATCATGAAAGAATTGGGGGAATATATGTGATAAGCAGAAATATATTTTTGTCAGATGTGGATGATGTAATGGAGTTTGTCCATCAGACAGAGAAGTGCTCATACGACATTGATATATCGATCGATAACAGCATAATCAATGCAAAGTCGATTATGGGAATGCTGAGCAAGGGTTTTCGCCGTATGATGCAGATGAATATTCATGCAGAAAAGGCGAAGGCGGATGAGCTTTTGGAAAAAATCGCAAGATTTTGTGTCTGAGACCGAAAATTTTCTGTTGACAAAAAAAGACGGAACTGTTACAATCTTAAATATTGATAAAGGCTGTGAAAAGAATAAGTAGCTTTCATGGGAACTTACAGAAAGCCGCCGGTTGATGAGAGGCGCAAGGGAAAATGAAAGGGAATACCTCTTGGAGCTGCACACCGAAATCTGCGCGTGCATACGCATGGGCAAAAGTAGGCTGTGACGGAATCCCCGAACGTTATATTGGGAGGAGTATCGGAAACAGTACATTGGATTTCCCGTACTTGCTGAGGCACAGGGCGTGAGTTCTGTGTGAAAAAAGGTGGTAACACGTGGTTTATACCTCGTCCTTTGAACGTTTTAACATTCAAGGGACGATTTTTTTGTCCTAGGGACGGTTTTTTGTCCCAGGGACAGTTTTTTGTCCCTTGCATAGTGGTGAAAGGAGAAGAGAACAATGCAATTGTACGATGAACTGGTGGCTAGAGGACTGATTGCCCAGGTGACAGATGAGGATGAAATCAAGGAGATGATCAACAACGGGAAGGCGGTTTTTTATATCGGTTTTGACCCGACAGCAGACAGTCTGCACGTAGGACATTTCATGGCGCTCTGCCTGATGAAGCGTCTCCAGATGGCAGGGAACAGACCGATCGCTCTGCTGGGCGGCGGCACGGCGATGGTCGGTGATCCCTCCGGCAAGACGGATATGCGCAAGATGATGACGACGGAAACGATACAGCACAATGTAGACTGCTTTAAGAAGCAGATGAGCAGATTTATTGAGTTTGGCGAGGATAAGGCGTTGATGGTCAACAATGCCGACTGGCTGCTCGACCTGAATTACATGGATGTGCTGCGCGAGGTCGGACCGCATTTCTCCGTAAACCGTATGCTCGCGGCAGAGTGCTACAAACAGCGCATGGAGAAAGGGCTTACCTTCCTGGAATTTAACTATATGATCATGCAGAGCTTTGATTTCTACACTCTGTTTCAGAAATACGGCTGCAATATGCAGTTTGGCGGGGACGACCAGTGGAGCAATATGCTTGGCGGCACTGAGCTGATTCGCCGTAAGCTTGGCAAGGATGCATATGCCATGACAATCAATCTGCTCCTTAATTCAGAGGGCAAGAAGATGGGTAAGACAGAGTCCGGCGCTGTGTGGCTTGACGCTGGGAAAACTTCTCCATATGAGTTTTTCCAGTACTGGAGAAATGTGGCGGATGCAGATGTGATCAAGTTCCTGAAAATGCTCACATTCCTTCCTCTTGAGGAGATTGAGGCGATGGAGAAGTGGGAAGGCAGTGAGCTCAACAAGGCGAAAGAAATTCTCGCGTTTGAACTGACACAGCTGGTGCATGGCACGGAGGAGGCGCAGAAGGCGAAGGAAGCGGCAGCGGCGTTGTTTGCCGGCGGCGCAAACTCAGAGAATATGCCAAAGACCGTGCTTTCAGACGAGCACTTTACAGATGGAAATATCGATATTTTGACACTTCTTGTCACGGCGGGCATGACAGCTTCCAAATCAGAGGCAAGACGTGCCGTGGAGCAGGGCGGTGTGTCTGTAAATGGAGATAAGGTTACAGATGCAAAGACAGTGTATGCAAAAAATGTATTTGAGGAAGAATTTATATTGAAAAAAGGAAAGAAGAGCTTCCAGAAAATAAGCTTATAAAGTATAAAAATGAGCAGGTTTACACCTGCTCATTTTTATACTTTAAAGATTTCATCACCGTTGAGATAAAGGTTGATAATGCGCTGGATTTTTTCGGTAGGGGTTGACACCTGTTCTATGGACAAATCGTGGTTTAGATAGTCAATGATCGAGGCGAGGAATTTACTCATATCTGCCTCGAGATAATATGATTTTGTCAGCAGCTCAGGCGGACGGTAGCATAGGTTTGTCGTGATCACTTTGTCAAACACACCTTCCTCGTAGGCCTTGTCAAATGCAGCGAGACCGTTTGTAAACAAGCCAAAGGTCGTGCAGATAAATACACGTTTTGCTTTCATTGCCTTGAGTTGTCTGGAGGTATCGATCATACTGTCGCCGGATGAAATCATATCGTCAATGATGATAATGTCTTTGCCTTCGATGTCATTTCCCAGAAATTCATGGGCAACAATCGGATTTTTGCCGTTTACAATCTTGGTATAATCACGTCGCTTGTAAAACATACCCGTGTCAGCTCCGATGACAGTCGAAAAGTAGATCGCTCTGTCCAGTGCGCCCTCGTCGGGTGAGATGACGATAATGTGATCCTTGTCCAAAACCAGGTCTTTCTCTGCGCGCAAAAGGGCTCTTATAAACTGGTAGTGTGCAGTGAAATTGTCAAAACCGCTTAATGGAGAGGCATTTTGTATCCTTGGATCGTGGGCGTCAAACGTGATGAAATTGTTGACCCCCATCTGGGTAAGCTCCTTGAACGCGTAGGCGCAGTCCAGAGATTCCCTTCCGTTCCGTCTGTGCTGCCTGCCTTCGTATAGAAAAGGCATAATCACATTGATGCGGTGTGCCTTTCCGTTTGTCGCAGCTATGACACGCTTCAAATCCTGATAGTGGTCATCGGGCGACATATGGTTTGTGTAGCCGTTTATAGTGTAAGTCAGACTGTGATTGCACACGTCGACAAGGATAAACAAATCTTTGCCGCGGACTGTTTCTTCCAGAACTGCCTTGGCCTCGCCGCTGTTAAAACGGGGCGTATTGAACTTAAACAGATAGTTTGGTTCTGCATAACCCTGAAATGCAGGATCGTTATTATATACATTGTTTACCTTGCTGCGAAAGTCAACCAGATAATTATTGATTTCATTTCCAAGATCCGCAGCACTTTTTAGGACCATCAATTTCAGAGGTGCCACAGGCATGGCATTTTTAAGCTTCTTCAAATATGACACTTGGCATACATTCCTTTCATTAAAAAGTCATTGTTACTGTTCACTCCGTTCCAGTAACAGGCAAAAATCCATGCAAAAATTGCAATACGAACTTCGTTCGTACGCAAATGGATTTTTGCTTTCAGGCTGTACGTTTTTTCACGGAATGCGCAGTCCAGCGCATTCCTGGCCTGTGAACAGTAACAAGTCATTCCCTTTATATTTTATAACATTCAGGTAGTGACACGTCAAGAAATTTCTAGTATTATTATAGATAAGGTTTTATAAAAATTAGAAAAAAGGTAAGCATATTCATGAAAAAAGAACATTTACACGTTGTTGAGAAGGTGGTGCCGGGTAGTATCGCCGAGGAGCTTGAGATTGCGGTGGGCGACACGCTTGTGGAGATTAACGGAAAGAAAATAGAGGATATTTTTGACTATCAGTACTATACGCAGGATGAATATATCGAAGTGCTGATTCGAAAACCGTCGGGGGAGGAATGGATTCTTGAAATTGACAAAGAATATGATGAGGATCTGGGGATTACTTTTGAGAATGGACTGATGGATGAGTACCGTTCCTGCCATAATAAGTGCATTTTCTGCTTTATTGACCAGATGCCAAAAGGAATGCGGGACACGCTGTATTTTAAGGATGATGACTCGCGACTGTCTTTTCTGCAGGGAAATTATGTGACGCTGACCAATATGTCCGATGAGGATGTCGACCGCATCATCAAATACCATCTTTCGCCGATCAATGTCTCCTTTCAAACGACCAATCCCGCGCTGCGCTGCAAGATGCTGAATAACCGTTTCGCGGGACAGGCGCTTGAGAAGGCGTGGAAGCTTGCCGGGGCTGGGATTACCATGAACGGGCAGATTGTGCTGTGCAAGGGAGTGAATGACGGCGCGGAGTTAGAGCGAAGCATCAAAGATTTGTCCGCGTATCTCCCCAATCTGGAGAGCGTGTCTGTCGTGCCGGTGGGATTGTCAAAGTACCGTGAGGGGCTGTTTCCGCTGGAACCATTTACACAGGAGGACGCGAAACAGGTGCTTTCCGTGATTCACAAATGGCAGAATCAGCTTTATCCTGAATACGGTGTTCATTTTATCCATGCAAGCGACGAATGGTATATTCTTGCGGGAGAGGAGCTTCCGGAGGAGGAGCGCTATGACGGCTATCTGCAGCTGGAAAACGGCGTTGGCATGCTGCGGCTTCTGATCAATGAATTTCAGGAGGCTTTTGATGAACTGAAGATCACAAAAGGTGTCGAGATAGCGCCCAGAGAACTGTCGATTGCGCCGGG